>NZ_JBHXSK010000022.1:0-182543 GCF_042716195.1 Streptomyces sp. NPDC058683 | reverse complement strand
GGCCTTTAAACCTACACGCCCTAAAACTTCTTCGACCCCCCCACTACCCCCTCGGGGGGCTTTAACACCGGGTCCGCCCTGGCGCCGGGCCCGTTCCCCCTGCCACGGGCACCCGGCCCTTGCCGTACGGACAGGTGGGAGGACGTGGACACACATCTGCGAAGACGCATCCGCGCCGGGGACCACGACGCCTTCGGCGGCCTCTTCGACGCGTACGCCCGCTCCGTCTACAACCACGCCTACCGGCTGACCGGCGACCGGACCACCGCCGAGGAGGTCGTCTCGCTGACGTTCCTGGAGGCGTGGCGGCTGCGCGCGAGCCTCGACGAGGACGGCGGCTCGCCACGCCCCTGGCTGCTCGGCATCGCCACCAACGTCGTCCGGAACCAGCGCCGGGCCGCCCGCAGACACGCGGCCGCCATGTCCCGGCTGCCCCGCGGGGAGCCGGTGCGGGACTTCGCCGACGAGGTCGCGGGGCGGCTGGACGACGCGGCTCAACTCGCCCTGGTCCGCGCGGCGCTGGCGCGGCTGCGGCGGCCCGAGCGGGAGGTCCTGGCACTGTGCGTGTGGTCGGGCCTGGACTACGCGGCAGCGGCCGAGGCCCTCGGTGTGCCCGTGGGCACGGTCCGCTCCCGCCTCTCCCGCGCCCGAACAAAACTCGCGAAACATCTGGAACCCCCTCGTATCCCCGGACAGATGAGAGGTGACCGCACCACCGCGGTCGGGCCCCTGAAGGAGGGACACCGATGAACCCGATGAACCCGATGTCCGAGCAGGACCTTCCGCCGGGCCGTCACCGACTCCTCAAGGAGCATCTGATGACCGAGATCCGACGGGAAGAACGCCGGCTGTCCCGTGGCTGGCTGCGGCCCGCGCTGGTCGGTGCGGCCGTGGCGGCCGTCGCCGCGATCGCCGTCACCGTGGCCGTACCGTCCGGGGGCGCGGCGGAGCCGCACGCGTCCAAGGAGGCCGTGGCCCTCCTCGGCGACATCGCGCTCGCCGCCGAGCACGAGAAGGCGCCGGCCGGCATCCGCGACGACCAGTTCGTGTACATCAAGAGCCGGGCCGCCTTCGCGGTCTTCGAGAACGGCGGGCCCGCGAAGGTCCAGCCCGTTCACGACCGGGAGATCTGGGTGTCGGTGGACGGCACCCGGGGAGGCCTGCTGGAGGAGGACAGGCCGGACAACGAGCATGTCCCGCTCGCCACGAGGGGGAAGAAGGCGGGGGAGCGGTCCACCTACTACCGGGACCTGGCCGAGCTGCCGACCGGCACCGAGGCGATGCGCGACTGGCTGTACCGGGTCAGTGCCGACGAGGTCGACGACGAACGCCCGGACCGCGACGCCGCGGCGTTCACGCTCTTCGCCGATCTGATCCAGGAGTCCCTGATGCCGCCGGAGGTGAGCGCCGCGCTCTACCGGGCGGCCGCCACGATCCCGGGCGTCGACGTGGTCCACGACGTCAAGGACCTGACCGGCCGGGAGGGGGTCGCGATCACCCGCACCACCGGCCAGGAGAAGGCCCAGTTGATCTTCGACGAGAAGACGCTCGCGTTCCTGGGGGAGCGGGTGTACGACCTGCACGGGACGTCGCTGGGCGGCACGGCGATCCTGACGCGGGCCGTGGTCGACAAGGCGGGGGAGCGACCCTAGCGACCCTAGGGGTGCGGATCCCGGGGGCCGGGGTCAGGCTGGTGTCATGACCGGTTCCGTCGAACAGGCCACCAGTCAGACCCACGGGAGAACGCACATCCTCCACTTCCTGGTGCGGCTTCCGCGGTCGCCGCACCAGGTCTGGCCCAGCCTGACGACCCCGGACGGTCTGGCCGCCTGGTTCACCCCCGCCGACGTCCTGCAACCCCGCCTGGGAGGCACGGTCACCCTGCGTGACCTGGGTACGGGCCGGGTCACGGCGTGGGACGTGGACCGGGTCGCCGAGTACACGGTGGACAACGGCGGCCGGATCCGCTTCCACCTGGAGCGCGACGGGGAGTCGGGCAGCGCCCTGCGCTTCACGCACGAGTTCAAGGGCGAGGTGGACACGGAACAGCGCTGGCGGACCAGATTCGAGCGTTTGATCGATATCGGTGGTTCGTAGGGGCGCCTCCCGGCGGTGACCGGAGCCGGGAGCAGGTCATTCACGCAGTCCGGGGTAGCGGTGGGAGAGTTCCGTGCGGTTGCGGACGCCCAGCTTGCGGTAGACGTTGCCGAGGTGGAACTCCACCGTCTTCGGGCTGAGGAACAGCGCCGAGGCGGCCTGCTTGTTGGTGGCTCCCCGGACGACCGACTGGGCGACCTGGAACTCCTGCGGCGTCAGCTCCCCGGCTCCGGGCGGCTCCGACCGTGCCCGTACGGTCTCCCCGGTCGCCGTCAGCTCCCGGTGGCAGCGCTCCGCCCAGACCGCGGCGCCCAGCCGCTCGAACCCGTCCAGCGCGCTCCGTAACTGCTCCCGTGCCCTCGCCCGCTGCCCGGCCCGGCGCAACCGCTCCCCGTAGACGAGCCGGGTCCGGGCGGTCTCCAGCGGGCAGGGCACCTCGGCATGGAGTGCCAGGGCCTGCTCGAAGCAGTCCTCCGCCCCTTTTCCGGCGGTCAGGCCGCGCAGTCTGAGGGCGATCGCGGCGCGCAGCGGAAGCCGCCCCTGCCCGGCGTGCTGGGCCAGGGACACCCGTGCCCCCTCCGGCAGCGGCAGTCCGCTGCGTATCCGTGCCTCCATGGCGTCGAAGTCGCCGTCGAGCAGACGGTCGGGATCGGCCACGGACGTGGACGTCGCTCCCTCGCGGAATCGGCGGAGGGCCTCCGGGTAGTCGCCGATGCTCAGTTCCAGCAGTCCCAGGGCCTCACTCGCGTCACGTGGATAGTCGGTGCCGGCGCGCTTCAGTGCCAGCGCCCGCTGCCCGTGCTCCCGGCAGAGCTCGGCCCTGCCGCGAACCGCCTCGACGTGCGCCAGGGCGGACAGGGACAGGTACTGCCAGAACTCGTTGCCCGAGAACGCGGCCAGTTCGACGGCTTCGGCCGCCGTCGCACGTGCCGTCTCCGTACGCCCCGTGAACACGTCCGCGTACGCGGAGACGTACAGCGCGAAGGGCAGCATGCCGAGGGCTCCGGCGGCCCGCAGCCGCTCCAGCAACGTCCTGACGGTCCGCCGGCCCAGCAGATGCCCGGAGCCTTCCCCCAGGTGCAGCAGGGTGATGCCCCGGATCAGTCCGGTCACCGGTGCCCCGGGCAGCCGGGCCCCGTCGAACAGTTCCTCCGCCCGCGCCGCCGCGGCGAAGGCCGCGGCGGGGTCACCGGACAGCAGCGACGCCATGGCGGCGTCCGCGAACAGCTCGGAGCTGCGCCGCGGGTGGGTGTCGCAGAGTTCCTCGGCGGCCTGGAACACGAACCGGCGGGCCAGGGCGGGATGCCCGGTGAACAACTCGACGCGGCCGAAGAACTCGACGCGGCCGGGCCCGGCGGCCGTCTCCGCGCGCGGTCCGGCCCCGCCGACCAGGGTGTCGGCCCCCACGAGGAGGTCCAGGACGGGTGCGTCGCGTCCGCCCGGGAGGGCGTCCCCGGCTGCCGCGGTGATCCTCGCCGGCAGCGAGCGGGGCAGCGGCCGACGCCCGCTCAGCTGCGGGCCGGTGAGCCCGTTCACCAGCTCGATCAGCGCCCTCGGGTTGCCGGCACTGTCCAGCGCGAGCCGGTGCCGTACGTCCTGGTGCGGTCGCACCCCGGTCCGGTCGGCGACCAGCTCGCCGACGGCCGTCTCCGCCAGCGCGGCCACCTCCAGCACGGGGAGCGCGACGGTCAGCGAGTCGACCGCCGGATCCGGCCGGGCCGCGACCAGCATGCCGAGGTCCTCGGCCAGCAGCCGGCGGGCCGCGAAGGCCAGGGCCTCGGCGGAGGCGGGGTCCAGGTCGTGCACGTCGTCCACGGCGACCAGCAGCGGTCGCTCCCCGGCGAGTTCGGCGAGCAGGCTCAGGGTCGCGGCGCAGACCCCGAAGCGGTCGGCGCCGGGTCGCGTGGGCCCCAGGGCGACGGCTCCGCGCAGTGCCTGGGCCTGGGCTGCCGGGAGCCGGTCGATGAGCCGGGCGTCGGAGCGGACGAGCTGGGAGAGACCGGCGAAGGCGAGGTGTTTCTCCGGCGCCCAGCCGCGCAGCCAGAGCACCCGCATGCCCTGTTCCCGGGCCGCGTCGGCACCGTGGCGCAGCAGCGCGGTCTTCCCGATTCCGGCCTCGCCCCGCAGCACCAGGACACGGCTTCTGCCCTGGCGGGCGTCCGCTACCAGTCGGCCGATCCGTTCGGTCTCCGTGTGCCGTCCGAAAAGCATGGCCCAGGGTAGGACGGGCGCGCCCCGGGTGCGGGGCGGGTGACGGGCAGTGGGGTACCACGGGCGATTCGGGCTGCCGAGGTTCGCAACCTCCCCCATCCGACCCGGACGGCGTACGCGGTGTGGCGTACCGGATTCGTACCGGCAACCCTGGGGATTTCCCCGGGGCGACCCGGGGACCGGTGAACCTACGGTGAGGGCAGTCGACTTCAACGGCGAAGGAGAACCGGCATGCCTGAGGACTACAACGCGAGGATCAAGGCGCTTTCGGTGGTCAGGAAGGGTACGTCCTTCACAGTGGACGTCCTCGGTGTCACCGACGACTTCGACGTCGTCGCGGACATCGAAGTGGGGGCGTCGATCAACGCGGTCAGCAGCCGCATCCAGGTCCGGGCGTCGGTCGGCAACCAGACCCAGTTCCTCCAGGTCCAGACCCAGATGTACGACCAGCCCGCGACGCCTGCGAGCGCGACGCTCACCGTACCGATCCGCATCCCGTTCAACGCCCTGGACACCACCAAGGTGACCGAAGGCGACCTCCTCCAGGCGGTCGCCATGCTCAAGGTCATCGCGGGGGCGCTGTCCGACGTCTCCCACGCGAAGAGCGAGACGTTCGTCTACGCCTCGTGAGGCATCCGCACCACGCGCCGCGGCGGCACCTGACCGCCGCGGCGCGCGGGCGTCCGGACGGCACGGTCAGCGGCGGCCGAAGAGACGGCGGATGCCGGTCGGGCGGGGAGCGGGCGCGGCTGAGGAGGATGAGGCGGCGGTCAGCTGGAGCGCGATGCCGTACAGGAGCGCGCGGCCCAGCTGGTACGCGCTGCGGCTGTCGCCCTCGGCGAAGCGGAGGAAGGCGTTGCCGGCGTGCCGGTCCACGGCTTCGAGTGCGGCGAGGAGGGTCCAGCCCCCGGCCTCGTCGTCCCGGGGCTGGACGATGTTCTCGCCCACGACGTGGGTGAGTCTGGCCTGGATGGCCAGGTGCGCCCCGAAGTGCCGGGAGAGCTCGGCCGTCACGAACGTCTCCGCCTGTGACCGCAGGGTGCGCAGGGCGGGCGACGGTGTCGGGGCGGCCGGCAGCGGGGGCAGGTCCTGGCCGCGCATCTGCAGACCGTGACCCACCCCGAGGAGCAGCCGGGCGGTCAGGGTGGCGTCAGCGGGGGGCAGGGCTTTCTGTTCCGCCAGGGCACCCAGGGTGGGCGGCAGGGTGACGGCGGACATGAAGGCCCACCGCCAGGCCTCGCCCCGCTCGGCTCCGGGGAGCAGTTCGCACGCCGTGTCCGTCGCGGCTCCCGTCAGGGTCCCGGCCATCTCCTCGGCGCCGGATCTCGAGAGGCCCTCGCTGACGAACACGTTGATCAGGTTCTCGCGCTGCTGGTCCACTGGATTTCCTTCCGGTCGTGGCTAGGACGGCGGCAGGCACTCCTTGGCGGGCGGCTTCCCCTCCGGCCAGGCGATGGTCACGAACCTCGACCCGCCCTCCGGCCGCAGCTCCACGATCGGCACCGCCTTGTCGTACGGGTTCCCGTGCACGTCGAGGCAGATCCACCCACTGGCCCCGTCCACCCGCAACGACCCCTTCACCTGAGGCCATTGCAACCCCACGTCGGCCAGCGTCGGCACCGACCTGCCCGCCGGCACCGCCTCGCGGATGCCGTGCACCGCGAGCCGCATCGCGTCGTACGCGATGATCAGCTGCCCGTCCTGCAGCGCCACCGGCCCGATCGGCCCCACCGGCGACTTCTCCGCACTCGTCAGCAGCCGCGTCAGCGTCTCCGCCTCCGCGGCCGAACCCCCGGTCCTCGGGCTGTTCTTCAGCCACGCGTCCGGATGGGCGAGGGCGGTGTAGCGGACCGACAGATTGTGCCGGAGGGCGTCCCGGTCCAGGTTCTTCTCGCCGGTGAGGTACGACCCCTCGTCGCCCGTCAGCACCGTGAACTTCCGGTCCTGGCAGCCCCGTCCGCCCAGCGCGTTGATGAACTGCCGCAGCTGCGTGTGCCGGCCGGCGAACAGGATCGTGTCGGTGGACCGCGAGGTGTCGCAGACCAGGTTGGTGATCTGCCGGAAGGTGTTCGCGGTCGTCCCCTCCCTGCTGCGGTCGGCCGGCGGTGTGAACGGCTGGGGTTCGTACGGCGAGTCCTTGGTCAGCGCGGCGAACGAGGTCTGGAGGGTCCGCGTGTACGGGTCGCCCGGCCTGTCGTACACCAGCAGCGCGCGGCCCCCGCCGACCTTGGCGAAGGAGGCGAGCGCCCGGGCCTCGTCGGTGTTGGTCGGGGACACCCGCGCCAGGCCGGGGTAGGGGTCCTTGCCGCCCTGTCCGTTGGCGAGGTCGTCGGCGGTGATCGACGAGCCCACCACCGGGATCCCCAGCCGGGTCAGTTCCTTGACGGCCTTCTTGTTGTTGTCGGTGCTCTGCCCGACCCCGGCCACCGCCCGCAGCCGGTCCGTGCCGCCGGTCATCCGCGCCAGCTGCGCGACCATCGTCCGCCAGTACTGGCTGGTCGCGCCGGGGTTGGCCAGTACCAGCCGGATCGCCGGGGACTCCCCGTTGGAGTCGTGGTTGGCCTGGTACTGGGCCAGGTAGGCGCCCTGGAGCTCGTGATGGATGTCGGCGAGGTTCGCCGCCGTCGTCGCGGTGTACGGCAGCATCACCGCCACCGTCACATAACTCCCGGCCTTCAGCCGGGCGTTCTCGCGGGCGATCGCCCGCACGGTGTCCCTCAGCTGCGGATGCCCGAAGTCGAACGCCGTGGTCGCCACGCCCACGCACTCGTCGCTGTCCTCGGGCCGGGCCACCCCCGGCGCGCAGGACCGGTCGTCGTGGAGCGCCAGCCGGACCCCGACGACCAGGCCGGCGATCAGCCCCGCCGTGACCAGCAGGGCGAGATACCGGCGCAGCGGGATCTCCCAGACGCCTTCGCGCAACCACGTGCCCACGCCCCGCCGCGCCATCACGCCACCCCGCTCCGCTCGTCGTCGCCCTCGTCGTCCTCCGGGCCGGCGGGCGGGCGGCCCGCCAGCGCGGCCGTGGGCCAGTCCCGGGAGGCCCGCCACAGCAGCGCGTTGCCGGCCGGCCGCAGGTTGGACAGCTGCTCCAGCTCGAAGCGGAGCCGGTCGCCGACCTTCGGGTCGGGCAGCACCAGCGGATCGGTCAGGTGCCACACCGCGTGCAGCAGCCGCCGGATGCGCAGGTGCAGTACGGGATCCACGCCGTCCGGCACCTGCTGTGCGGCGTCCGTGCGGCCCAGCGCCACCGCCGCCCGCCGGTCGCCGCGCCCGGCGAAGTCGCGGCCCTCGGCGTCATGGGCGTGGAAGTAGGGCGCCGAGGCGACGAACCGCAGGGTTCCCAGCCAGGCGCGGGTGTCCAGGACCGGGAAGGTGTCGCGGAGGTGGGCGACCGCCGACTCGGTCCGGCCCAGGGCCAGTTGGTGGTGGAACCGGAAGCGGGCCCGCTCGTCCGGGTGGTCGTCCGTGTAGAAGGCGACCAGCGTCTCGTGGGCGGTGCGCCAGCCGCCGTGGTCGGGGTCCCGCAGATGCAGCCGGAGCAGCAGCAGGGTCCGCACGAAGGGGTCGCCGACGAACTGCCCCGGCACCACCGGCAGCCCCTCCTCGGCCAGCCGGCTCTGCAACGCCCGTACGTCCGCCGGACCGAAGTCGTCCGGGAGCAGCGCGGCGGCCAGGGCGCACGCCGAGTCGTGGTCGTGGGCGGCGGCGAGCACGGTCAGTTCGTCGAGCCGGTCCCCGGGGACCAGCCGGTCGAGGAGCTCGCGGTAGACCGGGGCGGCCGGTCCGTCCTCCGTGAGGCGCACCTCGGCGGTGAGCAGGTCGCCCAGCGCGCCGGCCCGGTCCGGGTGCTGGGCCGCCGCCTCCGCGAGCACGGCGATGCCCAGCGGATTGCCGCCGGTCAACCGGTGTACGGCGTGCGGGAGTTGGGGTGCGGCCGGGGTGGCGACGAGGTGCAGGGTGTCGTCGGGGGAGAGCGGCGGTAACGCCACCAGCAGCGCCCGCGAGGACGGTACGGCCGCGTCCGGTGCCCAGTCGGTGCGCCGGGCGACCTCGGCCAGCTCCCGTCGTACGCCGTTGCGCAGCAGCTCCCGGCCGTCGCCGCGCAGCCCGGCGACGAACGCCACCTGGTCGGCGACCCCGTCGGCGCGGTCGCGCAGCACGGCGTCCAGCAGGCCCGGACCCGGCCCGGTCCCGGCGTTGTCGATCAGCACCAGCGGGCGGCCGAGCCGCTGCATCCGGGGCAGCACGCCCGCGTACGCCTCCGTCAGGTCGGCGAGCAGGGCGCGTACGAGATAGCGCTCGGCGTGCTCCCGGGAGGTGCCGCCGGCCCGGAAGTGCCCGGACAGCAGGATCAGCCCGCGCTGCGCGTGGCCGCCCGCGTTGGGATACGTGCGGTACCAGACGGACGCCTTCTGGTGCCGGCGGCTGGCGAAGCCCTCGGCGACCGACTCCAGGGTGGCCTCGATGGCGCCGGAGACCAGCGGCCCGGTGCCGGTGGCGGCGGCGACCACCTTCGCGGCCACCTTCCCGGCCCACCGCCCCGCGAACCCGCTGATCCAGGAGCCGCTCTCGTTCAGCAGCAGGATCCGCTCCACCTCGCGCCGGATCCGCTCCGAGTCGGCGTCGCCCCAGCCCCCGGCGGCCACCGCGACCAGGCCGGACATGAGGCGCGGGAAGGTGATCCGCCCGGCTCCCGTCACCGGTTCCGCGAGCTGTTCGGCGACGACCAGCAGGGCCTGTGCGACCGGCGACCAGGACTCGGCGGGACGCTCCGCGGGCGCCGCCGTGAACTGCGCGTCCGCACAGTCGACGAGTGCGACCGGAGTGTGCCCCTGGTAGGCGTCCCGTAACTCCCGGAGCACCGCGCTCTTGCCGAGCCCCCGGGCCCCGGTCAGCACCACGAACGGCAGCTCGCCCGGGTGTTCGAGGGGATGGGCACGGTGCTGGTACGGCCGTAGCCCGACGATTCTCGGTACGAGCCCGGCCGGCTCCACGTCGAACAGCGCCCCGCGCCCGTGCAACCGTCTGTGCAAGGCATCTCCCCCCTAACACCAGTGTAAGAAGGGGGAGTTGCTTCGGACCAGAGCGAGTGATGTCCGTACGGTTACGAAACCCACCGCTTGCGTGCGCCGCTTGCCATGAGGAGTCTCCGGCGGGCCACGACCCGCGCCGACCGGGAGGGGGCCGGCGCCCTGGGGTACAGACAGGCGTACAGCCGGGCCTCGTTCAGCGCGCGGGCCAGCCCCTCGGCGGAGAGCACGAACCCGCCGCTGCCGTTGTCGGGGGTCCGCTCCCGGGTGATCAGCCCCTGCGCGGCGAGCCCCTGCCAGGCTTCCGGATCACCCCAGTCCAGGAGCTGGGCGTCGGGGACGGGTTCGGCGGCGCCGAGCAGCCGGACCATCAGGTGCCACTGGCGGCTGGTCACCGCCTCGGCCAGGAAACGGGTCAGGGAGGAGGCCACGGAGACGGCCGCGCGGTCGATCCGCTCCGACAGCGCCTCGACCTTGCCGTGGGCCCTGCGCATGACCTCCTCGTTCTGGCTGTACGCGGCGGTCGCCACTTCGCGGGCCCGTTCCTTGAGGTCCCTGCGCAACCGGCCCAGCTCGTGGTTGACGAGTCTGCAGGTCACACCGACCGGCCGCCTCAACAGTTCGGCCAGCGCCTGCAGTTCGGCCTCGTCGGCGCCGATGATGGCCGGGCGGTACCGGTCGTGGGCCCGGTCGAAGAGCACGTTCAGCAGCCGGACGATCTCCTGACGCCGCTGGGCTGCTTGCGGATGCGAACCCAGCGCGTGGCTGACGGTGCCCTCGCTGACCGAGAAGACCTCGGCCAGAAGGGACGGCAGCGTGCCGTGCTGCCGGGCCGGGAGCTTGGCGTGCAGCTCCAGGTCCCGGTAGGTCGTCCGGCTCATCCCGAGGCGCCCGGCCGCCTCGGCGGCGGTGAGGCCGGCGGCGACGCGGAGCTGCCGGATACCGCCCGCGGTGTCGCGCCCCGGCGGGCACAGCAGGCCCGGGGATATCGCGAACACCTCCGCGAGCTGCCTGATCCGCTGCGGCTCCGGCACCGAGGTGCCCTGCTCGTAGGCGAGGATCCGGGACTTCGAGGTGCCCACCCGGCGGGCGAGTTCGGCGGCGCTGAGCAGCCGGCCGTCGACGCGCCGGCTCCCCCGTACGTCACGCAGTGCCGCCGGGCTGAACGCCGCTGTGCCACGGGCCATGGAACGCCTCCCACACCCCCGCCGGTACCGCTGAGGGTCAACTCCCCGCAGCGCACACGGGGAGGGGGTGTGCTTCGTCTGGGTGTGCGGTGCAGGTAACAGGGCTTGGTGGTACCGTTTAGGGCTTCGAGGGAGATTTCCAAAGGGTGCGCCGCACGGGCAGTATCGGGGGGCACCCATCACGGGTCTCGGGGGATTCCATTGAACTCCCGGGGTGGTTCACACGTGAGTTGCGTATGTACTGGTCCGTAGAACCGTGTGGGCCCGCGCCCCTGGCGATGTTGCGAGCACCTGTCCAGGAACGCGGACCCTGGCCGACCCGGCAGTACGCGGCGGGTGAGGGGCTTACCTCATCCGCCGCACCCACGCAGCAGCGCGATCAGCGAGATCAGGACGCTCACGGCGTCGATGACCAGCTGGGCGAGCTCGCGTCGTGAGCGCGTACCACCAGGCTGATCCGGCTCCGCGGGACCGGACGGCCGGTCGGGAGGTTCTCCCGGTTCCGGGTCGGTCTCGTCGGTACTGGCCATTGGATCGTTTCTCCTCTCGTTCGGGTGCACGACAGCAGGCTGGATCGCGGTGCCTGCAGGCCTGGACCCGGAGAGGGTGCGACAACCTTACCGAGGTTCTTGTGGCTTGCTGTGACCCTTCTCGAACAGACAGTGCATGAAAAACAGCTCGAACGATCCGACACAATCGGACAGGTCAACTCCGTTTCGGTGACGGCCGGTTGAAGGAACGTCAAAGCCGCTGCTGGGGGCCGCTAACCGGGAGGCCTCCTCGGGCCGACGGGGCGAACGACGACCGACGGATTCGGTCACCAACGCAAACCGAGACCGGCCTGTGAGCTATCCCACATTCCGGTCTCGGCGTGTCAACTTCCTTGAAAAATCCGGCCCGCAGGCACTCGGTGTCACCCCACGGTGATCGAGTCCAGCTTCCCCCGCAGATAGACGTGCGAGTCGACCGGCGGGTACGCCACCCGGCCGACCGGTGCCGGGACGGACTCGACGACCGTGCCCGGGGTGCACTCGCCGAAGTAGACCAGGGACATCAGCTCCTCGCTCGGCGCGTCCGTGGGCGGCGGCAGCACCCGGTGCCGCCCCGACCGCCACCGGTCGCCGGTCCAACGGGCCATCAGGTCACCGATGTTGATGGTGAAGGCGGCCGGGTCGAACGGCGCGTCCTCCCAGCCGCCCTCGTCGGTGTACACCTGCAACCCGCCCTTGCCCGCCTGCCGGTCCAGGACGGTCACCGTCCCGAAGTCGGTGTGCGGCCCGATCCGGAACTGCCCCGGCTCGGGCTCGCCGACGACCTCGGTCCCCGGATACCAGTTGATGTTGAAGCCGTACGTCGGATGGTCCATGTGCCGGGAGAAGAAGTCCCCTTCGAGCCCGAGCGCGTACCCCAGCAGCTCCAGCAGCGTCTTCTCCAGCTCGCCCATCCTCTCCAGGTACTCCTCGCAGACCGCCCGCAGCTCCGGCACCTCGGCCGGCCACACGTTGGGCGCGTACCACTCCGCGTTGGTCACCGGGTCCTCGAAGGGCTCGTGGGTCGCGAAGGTCAGCGACTCCTTGAGGTCGGGCGGGGTCTCGGTGCCCTCCGAGTAGCCGTTGGCCTCCGCGCCGGGCCCGAGCCAGCCGCGCCCGCCGACCTTCGCCGCGTAGGCCGTCTTCACCTCCGCCGGCAGCGCGAAGAAGGCCCGCGCGGCCTCCCGCACCCCGTTGCGCAACCGGTCCTCGACCCCGTGCCCGGTGACGAGCAGGAAACCGGCGGTCCGCAGGGCCGCGTCGACGGTCCGGGCGATCTCCCGCCGGGCGTCCTCGTCGCCGTCGAGCCAGGGCCGCAGATCGACGGTGGGGATACGGGGGGCGGTGCCGGTGCTGGTCGTGTCACTCATCGCCGATGTCCTCGTTCCACAGGGCCGGATGGTTCTTGATGAAGGCGCGCATCACGTCGACGCACTCCGGGTCGTCCAGCAGGACGATCTCCACGCCGTGCTCGGCCAGCCAGTCGTGGCCGCCGTGGAAGGTGGTCGCCTCGCCGATCACGACCCGGGAGATCCCGAACTGGCGGACCAGACCCGAGCAGTACCAGCACGGCGACAGGGTCGTCACCATGGTGGTGCCCCGGTACGACCGCTGCCGTCCCGCCGCGCGGAAGGCGGCGGTCTCGGCGTGCAGGGACGGGTCGCCGTCCTGCACCCGCCGGTTGTGGCCGCGGCCGAGCAGTGCGCCGTCGGCGCCGTAGAGGGCGGCGCCGATCGGGATGCCCCCCTCGGCGAGCCCGGCGCGGGCCTCGGCGACGGCGGTGGCGAGCCAGGTCCGTGCTTGCAGCTGATCCATGTCTTCACTCTCCTGTGGCCGAAACACGAGGGCAACGTGCGGAAAGTACCCTCCGGGCAACCCGCCGCCGGACGAAATGTCAGCGCCCGTGCCCGTCCCCTGGAGGTCCCCGTGCCCGCACTCACCCTCCGCGAAGTACTGGCCCTCGACCCGGTGCGGGCGGCCGGCCCCGAGCTGCTCGCCGGCGCGGACGCCCTGGACCGGCCGGTCCGCTGGGTGCACTCCAGCGAGGTCTACGAGGGCGCCAACTTCCTCGACGGCGGCGAGCTGCTCCTCACCAACGGCTTCGGGCTGACCGACGTCGGCGACGAGGTCCGCCGCCGCTACGTCCGTGAGCTGGCCGCGCGCGGTGCGGCCGGGCTCGCGGTGGAGATCGGGCGGTCGCTGCCGAGCATGCCGCCCGAGGTGACCGACGAGGCCCGCGCCCGCGGCCTGCCCCTGCTGGCCCTGCACCGGGTGGTGCCCTTCGTACGGATCACGGAGGCCGCCAACCGGGCGATCGTCGCGCGCGGACTGTCCGGGCGGGCGGTGGTCCGGCCCTGGGGCGACGACCACACGGCCGCCCTGCTGGCCGACCTGGCCGACCGGGCCGCGCTGAACCAGCCGGAGGTGGAGGCCCGCTCGGCGCTCGCCGGGTTCCATCCGGGGCCGGGGGCACGGCTGATCGGGGTGTCGGTGCACGGGACGCGGGAGACCGGGACCGTGGACCGGGCGGTACGGCTGCTGGGCGGGGCGGCGGTGATGCGGGCGGCGTTCCCCGGTGACGTACTCGCGCTGGTCGCGCTGCCGGACACCGGCGGCCGGGCGGGCGCCGGCCGGGGCGGCACGGGCGCGGGCGTCGGCGCGGGACTCGGCTCCCGCGACCCCGTCCGCGCGGTCCAGGAGGCCTTGCGCACGGTCGCCGGTGCCGGGCTCACCGTCGCCGTCGGGCACGCCGTCGACGCGGGCGGCGGCTGGCTGCACTGGAGCGAGACGCTGCGCGCGGCCCGCACCACCCTCGAACTGGCGCTGACCGTGCCGTCCGCGGAACCGGCCCCGGCGCAGGGCCCGTTGGTGACCTCCGCCCGTGCCCTCGCCCTGGAGCGGGAGCTGACCCGGGGCGGGATCGCCGCCAACCGCGAACGCCTCACCGCGCTCGTCCGGCACACCCTCGGCCCGCTGCTGGCCTGGGAGGCCGCCCACGCCAGCGACCTGGTCCGCACCCTGGAGGTCCACCTCCGCCACGGCTGCTCCCCGACCCGCACGGCAGCCCTCCTGCACATCGGCCGCCAGTCCCTCTACCAGCGCCTGGAACGCATCGAGACCCTCCTCGACCTGGAGATCGACGACCCCGACCTGCTGGGCGAACTCCTGACGGCGGCCTGCGCGCACCGGGTGGTACGGGGGACGGCGGTCGTGGTGGGCGGGCTGCGCACGGTGGCCTGAGCGGGACCGGGCTCTCACCCGTTGGTGGCCGCCCCGCCCGGCATCCGGGCGCCTCCGAGTGCGCTGGCCGGGGACCGTACGGACGCTGGGAGCGTGGGCGACGGGATCAGCGGTGAGGGGATGACCGTAACGGTGGTGTCGGTGCCGGACGGGGGTACGACGACGGTCTCCGTGCCGGAGGCGCGTCGGCGGCTCGCCACCGACCCCTTTCTCTTCCTCCGCATCGAGCTGCCGGAGCCGGAGGACCAGGGGGAGCCGGGGGAGCCGGAGCAGGAGGTACCGGTGGTCCGGCGGCTCGGGCTGGCGGACGAGGAGCTGGAGTGGTTCGGCAGGCGGGAGGAGTCCGCGCGGGCCGAGTTCCTCGGGGATGTCGCCGGGTTCGTCGTACCGGTGGTCCATGACCGCGAGGTCGCCCATGTGCACGCCCTGGCGGGCGAGCGTTTCCTGGTGGTCGTCCACTGGGGCCGGGCCGCCCTGGCGGCGGACATCACGGCGCAGCTGCGGCGGGAGCGGCCGCGCGACGCCGTGGCCACGCTGTTCCTGCTGCTCCAGGAGGCGCTGGCGACGTTCCGCCGGGCCGCGGTGCAGGCGCTGCTCCAGGTGGAGGAGCTGGAGGACGACATGTTCGAGGGGCGGCGGCCCGAGCAGATCTACCTGCTGTCCCAGCAGCGCCGTTGGTCCGCCCTCCTGCACCACGCGCTGCTGCCCTACCTCCAGGCCGTCGAGGAGGTGGTCACCCGCAGGATGATGAGCCCTGACTTCCCGGCGGAACGGCAGCGGCTCGCCCGGGAGTTCCAGCGGGCGGCGCGGCTGGTCCTCGCGGACATCGAGTCCCTCCAGGATGCCGCCCGCCGGGCCTTCGCCAGCTACGGCTCCCTGGTCGCCGGCGAACAGAACGGCGTGATCAACCGGCTGGCCATCGTGTCGGTGATCTTCCTGCCGCTGTCGTTCCTGACCGGTTTCTTCGGCATGAACTTCACCTTCCTGACGAACCGGCTGGATACCAGGGACGAGTTCTGGCTGCTCGCCGTGGGGCTCCAGCTGGTCGCCGTGGTCGCCTCGCTGTTCCTGCTGCACCGCTCCCGCATCTGGCGGCGGCTGCGGGACGAGGACTAGGCCGGACGGACCGTCACCCGGGTGGTGTAGCCGGATCGTTACGCAGGGCGACGGGGGTGGCAGGCTGATTGCGCCGACCGAACTCGAAGGAGCCGCCCCATGTACCCGTCCGAATTCAAGTACACCTATGAACACGAATGGATCCACATGAACGGCGGCACCGCCAAGATCGGGATCACCGACTTCGCCCAGAAGCAGCTCGGTGACGTCGTGTTCGTGGAGCTGCCGGAGGTGGGCCGTGTGCTCGACGCGGGCGACGAGTTCGGCACCGTGGAGTCGGTGAAGGCGGTGAGCCAGCTCTACGTACCGGTGGGAGGCACGGTGATCACGGTGAACGAGCTGATGAGCTCCGATCCCGAGACGCTCAACGACGACCCGCACGGCAAGGCGTGGCTGATCGAGATCCAGGTCTCCGACAAGCAGGCCCTCGACGGCCTGTTGAGCGCCGCGAAGTACGAGGCGTACCTCAAGTCGGAGCAGGACTAGGGCTCCCGGTCACCCGGGCCGGGTCACGGCGTCCGCCTGGCCCGGCCCCGCAGCGCCGCGTACAGCAGCGCGCTCACCGCGAAGCCGACCACCGGCGTGATGTCGCCGAAGGCGGGGTGGTGCTTCGGCACCCAGCCCACGTAGTCCTCCTGGTTGGAGAAGAGCGGGACGGAGACCGCGACGCCGGTCAACAGGGCGGCAAGCCCCGGCCAGTTGGTGAAGGAACGGTCGGTCAGCCGGGCGGCCAGCTGCTCGTCGGTCGCGGTACGGCGCTGGAGCCACCGCTCGACCAGCACGACCCCCAGCCAGGGCGCCACCCAGTACGCGATGACCAGCAGGAACGCCTCGTACGCCGCGCCCGCGTCGTCCAGCGAGGCCCAGGCAGCCGCCGTACCGGCGATGCCCGACACCACGACCAGCGCGCTGCGGCTCAGCCAGGTCGGGAGCTTCAGGCCGAAGGAGGCGATGGAGATCGCCCCGGAGTACACGTTGAGGGCGTTCGCCGAGACGCCGCCGAGCATGATGGCGAGCAGGACGAGGTCGCCGAGCCAGCCGGGGAGGTGGCCGGTGAAGGCGGCCGTGGGCGTGGCGTCCTTCGGGGCGATGATCGTGGCCGAGGCGGCGCCGATGACGGCGACGATCGAGACCGAGACGAACAGGCCGACCGCCGGCCACAGCACCGTCTTCGCCTTGTCCGCGGTCCGCGGCAGATAGCGCGAGTAGTCCGTGGCGTACGGGTTCCAGCCGGCCGCGTATCCCCAGGCCGCGCTGAACGCGAGCAGGAAGCCGCCGACACCGCCGCCCGAGCCGCCCCCGCCGAGGTCCGCGTCCTTGAAGGTCCACACCCCGGCCAGCAGGAAGATCACCGCGAGCGCCGGAAACGCGTACTTCTCGAAGGTGTGCACGAAGTTGTGGCCGATGAAGCCGATCAGGATCTCCGCGACCACGACGAGCAGCAGGGAGGGGAGGGGCCGCAGGCCGGTCAGCGTGTTGAGGGCGAAGGCCGCGCTCACGCTGTTCACGGCGAACCAGCCGACGCCCGCGAGCAGGCCGTTGGCGGCGGAGGGCAGGATGTTGCCGAGGTAGCCGAAGGAGAAGCGGCCGATCACCATCTGCGGGACGCCGAACCGCGGCCCGTCCAGCGACAGCACGCCCTGGGTGACCGCGCCGAGCGCGGTGCCCAGCAGGATCGCGGCGGTCGCCGTCCAGAAGTCCAGGCCGAAGAAGAGGACCGCGATCACGCCGATGTAGACGGTCGCGAACTCGATGTTGGGGGAGGCCCAGGTCCAGAGCAACTGGAGCGGGCTGCCGTGGCGTTCGGCGTCGGGGATCGGTTCCGAGCCCGCCGCCTCCACGGCGATGACCCGGTCGCCGTACTCGGGCGCGATACTGGTGGTGGAACCGGCGGGAGCAGTCGTCATACGAGGTAAGTGTCGGGTTCGCGCCCGGTCCGGCCCAGGGGCGCATTGTCCGTCTCGGACGGCTCACCGGCGTACAACCTGCACGCATGCGGAAGCTTCCGGAGGCGGGTCGGTCCTCGGGAAGCTTCCGCGGGCAGCGCTTGGGCCGGGTCAGCCGTTGGTGCAGGTGCTGGCGGCCGCCGGGTTGAGCAGGCCGATCACGTTGATGCTGTCGCCGCACGCGTTGACCGGAATTTCGATCGGGAGCTGGATGACGTTGCCCGCCACCAGACCCGGGCTGTTGGTCGCGGAGCCGGTGGCGTTGGCACCGTTGTCGGCGAAGGCGGCGGTGGTGCCGCCAAGGACGAGGGCGGTGGCGAGGGCGCCGGTGGCGGCGATGGCTCGGATGCGCATGAAGGCCTCCTGGTAGCGGGGTGAGAACGCGTTCATCACAACCGCCCGCCACCGGGCCCGCATGTGGAGCTGGGCCGATCGGCGCAATCCGCTCCGCCCGGGTCGCTATGCGGCGAGGCGTCCGGCCAGGTCCTTCGCCTTGTCGGCCGCCTCCTGGAGGGCGCGTTCACGGGAGGCCTCGTACAGCGGCACGAGCTCGGCCATGGCCGGCACCTGCGGAGCCATCGTCAGTTCCGGGACGATGAAGTCGACTTCGAGGCCGAGGCCGCCGGAGAGGACCGCGGACAGGTAGTTCTGCACGTACTCGAACGTCTCCCGCGGGGTGCCCGGCGCGTACGAACCGCCGCGGCTGGCCACGACGGTGACCGGCGTGCCCTTGGCGGACGGGTTCTCGCCCCCGGTGCGGCCGATCAGGATCACGTTGTCCAGCCACGCCTTGAGCGTCGACGGGATCGTGAAGTTGTACATCGGCGCGCCTATCAGGATCGCGTCCGCCCGCTCCAGCTCCTCGACCAGCTGCACGCGCTCGGCGAAGGCCGCCGCCTGCTCGGGGGAGTGGCTGGCGGGATCGGCGAAACCGGCGCTGTGGGAGGCCGCGGTGATGTGCGGCACCGGGTTCGCCGCCAGGTCGCGGTAGATCACCGTGCCGTCGGGGTGCTGCTCCTGCCATGCCGTGCGGAAGGCCTCCGTGACGGCACGGGAGGCGGACGCCTCGCCGGGCATGAGCGACGAGTCGATGTGAAGAAGGGTGGCCATGGGTGTCTCCAGACACAGGGGTAGCAAGCCCGGCGCGAGACGCGAGGGGCTGAGAATTCGTACTCAGCTATAGATAACACAGGTGCTTACTTTTTTTCAGCCCCGTCCCATGGTGGGCCTGTACCCTGATGCCATGGCGGTGGACCAGACGCACGACCCGGAGCAGTGCAAAGGTGTGGACGTCGGCATCACGCGCGTCTTCCAGGTGCTGGGCAAGCGCTGGAACGGCCCGATCCTGTCCGTCCTGATGGATCAGCCGACGCACTTCGCCAACCTGCGCCGCGCCATCCCCGGCATCAGCGAACGCATGCTCTCCGACCGGCTCACCGAACTCGGCGCCGCGGGCCTCGTCGTGCGCGAGGTCGACGAGGGCCCGCCGCTGCGGGTCTCGTACCGCCTGACCGCGGCGGGGGCCGCACTGGAGCCGTCGCTGAAGACGCTCGGCGACTGGGCACGGGACCACTTGCCGGACGCGCCCTGCTGAGCGCGCGGCTGCAAGCGCGGCGGACCCGCGTATCGATACGGCCCCGCGCCCCTATGGGGCGCTCAGCACGGCGTAGTCCGTGAAGCTGCGGCGGTAGCGCAGGTGCCGGGTGTCCCGGGTGTGCCGGCGCTGCCACTCCTCCACCGCCTCGGGAGACCCGCAAGGCCCCGACGCCGCCCCGCAGTCGCTCTCGTCCCCGGACACGCAGTACGCCTCGTACTCCGGCTCCGCGGTCTCGTCCTGCGTGATCAGGTACGGCACGAAGCGGAAGAAACGGCGGGGCCGGGTGCCCCAGTGGTCCCGGCGCAGATGCCTGCGGAGCAGCACGGCGGCATCGGTGGCCGCGCTCGCGTCCGATCTCGCTTCGGCCGCCTCCCGCTGCGCGGCGAACTCCGCGCAGGCGGCGCATTCGGGGACGGGTTCCGGGGCCGGGGTGTCCGGCACCGGGTAACTGGACGTGCTGGAACGGCGGTTGACGGCCCGTACCTCCGCGCTGAGCCGCTCCTCCGCGGTCGCCGGGCGGAGAGGCTCCGGTCGCGCCTCCCACTCCCGGCCGCCGCCGAGCGGCCGTAGCAGGGCGTAGGGGCCCACGGTGCCGCGGTACTCGCCGACCTTGTCCGTACGGGGGTCGTAGACGACCGTTCCCGCTTCGATCTCGTTTTCGGTGTGTTCAGTCATGTGCGCTCCGACGCCACTTCGTGACTCTGGGTGTATCGAGCGTGGCGGACGGGAACCGTCGGTATCAATGTCTGAGGTGTGCCACCGGGCGCTGTCACGGAGGGGGCCAGAGTTGTGACCACCAACGCCGAGTTCTTCGGAGAGCTGTTACGGCACTACCGCGAGGCCGCGCTCCTCACCCAGGAGGCGCTGGCCAAGCAGATCCCCTGCGACCGGTCGCTGGTCGCGAGGGTGGAGTCGGGGACGCGGGTGCCGTCGGACTCGTTCGCGAAGAAGTGCGACGAAGCGCTAGACACGGGTGGGGTGTTGATGCGGTTGTGGGGGCGGGTGGACTGGTATCCGCAGGTGGAGCACCCGGATTGGTTTCAGCGCATGGTGGATATGGAGGCGAACGCCCTCGCGCTGTACGTCTACCAAGTCATGGTCGTGCCAGGCCTGTTGCAGACACCGGAATACGCACGGGCGCTGCTCTCTCAGCGAGCCAGCGGCGACCTGCTGGACAAGCGGGTCAGGGCCCGGCTGAGCCGACAGCCGCGCTACCTCGCAGAAGGCGGACCCACGTATGTCGCGGTGATGGACGAGAGCTGTCTGCGCCACTCGGTGGGCAGCCCAGCCGTGATGCGGGATCAGTGCGCGCACTTGCTGCGGGTGGGCCGACTCCCCAACATCCGCATCCAAGTCGTCCCGGCCGACCGCTTCGACATCGAGCGCCCCGACAAGTCGATGTTGCTGGTCGCATTGCCCGATGGTGAACACTGGATCTACTCGGAATCGCGGACTCGCGGCCACTTCCACAACGATCCGGAAGACTATGCCGAGTACAGCCGAATCTATGATGTGCTCCGGGCAGATACTCCGTCAGCTCACGAGTCTGCCGTTCTGATCGGCAAATTGATGGAGGAGTACGGCGACCATGAACCAGCAGCAGCTGAACGCGGCGACCTGGATCAAGAGCAGCTACAGCGGAGCCAACGCCGGCGACTGCCTCGAATTCGCCCCCGAGTTCGCCTCCATAGTCCCCGTCCGTGACAGCAAGACCCCAGACGGCCCGGTCCTGTTCCTCGGTCGAGCCGCGTGGGACGTTTTCGTCGCGTCGGTGTAACTCGCGGCGGACGCCAGGCCTTCCACCTGTCCGCAAGGGCAGACCCACGGGCAACTTGCCCGGAGGGGACCGGAATCGGTCAACCACCGGTGCCGGTGGTCCTATGCTGACCGCGTCTTCGGGCGTTCGGCGGGAGGGAATCGTGGCAGCTCTGGAGCCCGGCGACCCGCGCTCCGTCGGGGAGTACCAGCTGCTCAGGCGTCTCGGCGCGGGCGGTATGGGCCGGGTCTTCCTCGGCCGTTCCCCGGGCGGCCGGGCCGTTGCCGTGAAAGTGGTCCACGCGGAACTGGTCGCGGGGCAGCCGGAGTTCAGGTCCCGGTTCCGCCGCGAGGTGGAGGCCGCGCGCAAGGTCAGCGGTGCCTTCACCGCGCCCGTCGTGGACGCCGACCCGGACGCCCCGCTGCCCTGGCTGGTCACCAGCTACATCGCCGGGCCCTCCCTCCAGGACGCGGTCATGGAGCAGGGGCCGCTGCCCGCCGCCACCGTGCTCGGGCTCGCCGCCGGTCTCGCCGAGGCGCTCACCTCCATCCACGCCGCCCAGCTGGTGCACCGCGACCTCAAGCCGTCGAACGTGCTGCTCGCCGAGGACGGGCCGCGGGTCATCGACTTCGGCATCGCCCGCAGCGTGGAGTCCGCGACCATCACGCGGGCGGGGCTGATGGTCGGCTCGCCCGGTTTCATGTCGCCGGAGCAGGTGGCGGGCGCGGAAGTGACCGGCGCCAGTGACGTGTTCTCGCTCGGTGCGGTCCTCATGTTCGCGGCGACCGGTGGCAACCCCTTCGGGGACGGGCCCACCCCGGCCCTGCTCTACCGCGTCGTCCACGACGAACCCGACATCACCGCCGTCACCGACCCGGCCCTGGCCGCCCTGATCGCCGCCTGCCTGGCCAAGGACCCGGACCGGCGGCCCACCCCGCGCCAGATCCTGGCCTGGAACGGGCCTGCGGCCGACGCGACCGCCTTCCTCGCGAGACCGGTGGCCGAGGATCCCGAGGGCGGCTTCACGGCTACGGCCACCCCGCCCGCCGCCACCCGCCCGCTCACCCGGCTCGACCCGGCCCCGCAGCAGGTGTCGTACGCCGGCCCGACGGCCACCCCCGCCGCCGCGCCGCCCGTCCGCCGTCGCGCGTTCCTCGTCTCCGGGGGAGTGCTCGCGGTCGCCGCGCTCGCCGCCGTACCGGTCGCGCACGTCGTCAACGGAGGTGGCGGCAAGAAGACCCCGCAGCACTCCGGCGGTGGTGTCTCCGTCCCCTCGCCGTTCGGCGCGTGGCCGCTGGAAGAGGCCTCCGGCACGGTCGCCGCCGACGACACCGGCCGCAACGACGGCACCGCCACCGCCGTCGGCTGGGGCCGGGGCAAGGACGGGACGGCCCTGTTCGACGGCGCCACCAGCCAGATCATGACCCGGGGGCCGGTGCTCCGCACCGGCAAGGGCCGCAGCTTCACCGTCTCCGTGTGGGTGTGCCTGAGCGGCCGGCCGGCCTTCTACGCCACCGCCGTCAGCCAGGACGCCGACGCCGTCAGCGGCTTCTACCTCCAGTACTCGGCCGCCGAGAACCGCTGGGCCTTCGCCCGCCCCGGCCTGCGCGCCCTGTCGTACACCGTCCCGGAGCCCGGCGTCTGGACCCACCTGGTCGGCGTCTACGAGGGCCCCCGCAACCAGCTCGTCCTGTATGTCGACGGCACCCAG
Organism: Streptomyces sp. NPDC058683; assembly: GCF_042716195.1. NCBI lineage: Bacteria > Bacillati > Actinomycetota > Actinomycetes > Kitasatosporales > Streptomycetaceae > Streptomyces > Streptomyces sp. NPDC058683. The sequence continues at coordinate 160,119 of NZ_JBHXSK010000022.1, read as the reverse complement.
GAGGCGGGCATCGACGACAGCAACCCGGTCGCCGCCCACGGCCCCCTGGTGATCGGCCGCGCCACCGCCGGCGGCGGCCCCTCCGACTGGTTCCCGGGCTCGATCAAACAGGTCCAGGTGTTCCAGCGGGCGCTGACCGCGGCCCAGGTCAAGGCGCTGCTCTAGCGGACGCGCCGGTCAGTCGGTGCGCGGATCCTCCGGTTTCAGGGACTTCAGGAACTCCGGGTTGTCGTCCGGCGCGACCCACCGCTCCCGCGGCTGCCGTGTCCTGCCCGCGACCAGCCAGGCCACCGGGCCGACCAGCACCTCGCCGAAGAGCAGGATGATCAGCACCCACGCCAGCTTCGGCAGGGCGCGGACCTCGTCCTCGGGGGTGTTCAGGCAGTCCACGAAGGCGTAGATCCACAGCGCGAGGACCAGCAGAAGAGGCAGATACCTGAGCATGGCGGTCAGAGTAGCGGGTGGGCGACGCCCGGTGACGGGGCCGCGGGCATGATGGGTCCCTTCGATGCGGAGGGGGATCCGTGGTGGTGCGTGGGTGGTCTCGCCGGGGGCGGGCGGCGGCCGGTGTGGCCGCGGCCGGGCTGGCGGCCGGCGCCGGACTGGTGGCGTACGAGCTGAGTTCGCCGGTGTTCGGCCTGGCGCAGGGTCCGCTGGCGAAGGACCCGGCATGCGCGCGGATCGCCGGCCGCTACCCCGACCGCCTCGGCGGCGCCGGCCGCGACCCGGTCACCTTCGAGGGCCTCGCGGTCTGGGGCCGCGGGACGGTGGAGCTGCGCTGCGGCCTCACCCCGCCCGCCCCGACGACGGACGCGTGCGTCAGCGTGGACGGCGTGGACTGGGTGTGGCGGGAGCAGGCGGGGGACCGTACCGGGGACCGCACGTACCTGGTCACCTACGGCCGCAGCCCGGCCGTGGAGGTCTCGATCGCCGACTCGGTGACCCGCCTGGACGCGGTACTGCTGGACCTCAGCCACCTGGTGGCGCCCATCGGAGCGGGCGCCGGATGCCTTGCGAGCGACGGCGGTTAGTCAGGCCTTCGGCAGGCCTTCGTCGCGCCTTCGTCGCGCCTTCGTCACGCCTTCTCGGCCAGCAGCGGGCGGACGATCGTGCGGACGTCCGCCGCCGTGAGCGGGCTCAGGTACTTCGCGGCGATCTTCCCGTCCCGGTCGATGAAGAGGGTGTACGGCAGGGCCTGCGGCGCATAGCCCCGGGGCAGCCGGAGCAGCCTGCGGCTGCCGGGGTCGTGCAGGCTCGGGTAGACCAGCCCGTGCGCACGCTCGAACGACCGCCCCCTGTCCCGCCGGGCGTCCGTGTCCACCCCGAACACCTGGACCCCCTTGGCCGCCAACTCCTGCTGCGCCTTGGACAGTTCGGGCGCCTCGGCCCGGCAGGGTCCGCACCAGGACGCCCACACGTTCAGGACGACGACCTTGCCCCGGTAGTCGGCGAGCCGTACCGCCCTGCCGTCCAGGCCGCTGCCCGACAGGTCGGGGGCCGCGGCGCGGTCGGTGGCCGCGACCCGGGTCAGCGCGGAGACCGGCGCCCCGCCGGTGTCCTGGCGCGGCGCACAGGCGGCGAGCACGAGCAGCAGGGCGAGCAGCGGTAACCGGCTGATCCGGCGGTGGACGGTCACGGCCGACGAGTATCGCAGGGGGGTATCGCAGGGGGCGGTGACCGGGCCCGGGGCCCGGGTGGCCGATACTGGGACGCATGGCTTACGACGATCTTCGCTCCCTGCTCCGGGCACTGGAGCGCGAGGGAGACCTCAAGCGTGTCAAGGCCGAGGTCGACCCGTATCTGGAGGTCGGGGAGATCGTCGACCGGGTGCAGAAGGCGGGCGGACCCGCGCTGCTCTTCGAGAACGTGCGCGGCTCCAGCATGCCGCTGGCCATGAACGTCTTCGGCACCGACCGGCGCCTGCTCAAGGCCCTCGGCCTGAAGTCGTACGGCGAGATCTCCGAGAAGATCGGCGGGCTGCTGCGCCCCGAACTCCCGCACGGCTTCGTCGGTGTGCGGGAGGCGTTCGGGAAGCTCGGCGCGATGACCCACGTACCGCCGAAGAAGGTGAAGTCCGACAACGCGCCGGTCCAGGAGGTCGTCCTGCACGGCGACGACGTCGACCTGGACCAGCTGCCGGCCCTGTTCACCTGGCCGCAGGACGGCGGCTCCTTCTTCAACCTGGGCCTGACCCACACCAGGGACCCCGAGTCCGGCATCCGCAACCTGGGCCTGTACCGGCTCCAGCGGCACGACCGGAACACCATCGGCATGCACTGGCAGATCCACAAGGACAGCCGCAACCACTACCAGGTGGCGGCGCGCAGGGGCGAACGGCTGCCCGTCGCGATCGCCTTCGGCTGCCCGCCGGCCGTCACCTACGCCTCCACCGCCCCGCTCCCCGGCGACATCGACGAGTACCTCTTCGCCGGGTTCATCGCGGGCCGGCGGATCGAGATGGTCGACTGCAAGACGGTCCCGCTCCAGGTCCCGGCCAACGCCGAGGTCGTCCTGGAGGGCTGGCTGGAGCCGGGCGAGACGCTCCCCGAGGGCCCCTTCGGCGACCACACCGGCTTCTACACCCCGCAGGAGCCGTTCCCGGCGCTGACCATCGACTGCGTGACGATGCGGAAGCGGCCGCTCCTGCAGTCGATCGTCGTAGGCCGCCCCCCGACGGAGGACGGACCCCTCGGCCGTGCCACCGAACGGTTCTTCCTCCCCCTGCTGAAGATCATCGTCCCGGACATCGTGGACTACCACCTCCCCGAGGCAGGCGGTTTCCACAACTGTGCGATCGTCTCGATCGACAAGAAGTACCCGAAGCACGCGCAGAAGGTCATGCACGCGGTCTGGGGGGCGCACATGATGTCCCTCACCAAGCTCATCGTGGTCGTCGACTCCGACTGCGACGTCCACGACCTGCACGAGGTCGCCTGGCGAGCCCTCGGCAACACCGACTACGCCCGTGACCTCACGGTCGTGGAAGGCCCCGTCGACCACCTCGACCACGCCTCCTACCAGCAGTTCTGGGGCGGCAAGGCGGGCATCGACGCGACGAAGAAGTGGCCCGAGGAGGGTTACACCAGGGACGGGGGCTGGCCGGACATGGTCCTGTCGGACCCGGATACGGCGGCGACGGTCGACCGCCGCTGGAAGGAGTACGGACTGTGAGCTCCGCTTCCGCAGCGCTCCCGCAGCCGGGACGCACGAAAGCCTTCCTCCGTCTGGTGATGATCGAGCACTCGGTCTTCGCCCTGCCCTTCGCGTACATCGCCGCGCTGACGGCGATGTTCGAGCTGGACAAGAACATCCACTGGGGGCGGCTGCTCCTGGTCACGATCTGCATGGTCGGCCTGCGCACCTTCGCGATGGCCGTGAACCGGATCATCGACCGCGAGATCGACGCCCGGAACCCGCGCACGGCCCACCGTGAGCTGGTCACCGGCGCGATGAGCGTGAAGCACGCCTGGACCGGCGCGCTGATCGCGGTCGCGGTCTTCCTGGGCTCGGCGGCGCTGCTCAACCCGCTCTGCCTGGCCCTCGCTCCCATCGCGGTGATCCCGATGGTGGTCTACCCCTACGGCAAGCGGTTCACGAACTTCCCGCAGGCCATCCTGGGTCTCGCCCAGGCCATGGGCCCGATCGGCGGCTGGCTGGCGATCACCGGCGAATGGTCCTGGGACGCGGTGATCCTCGGCCTCGCGGTCGGCATCTGGATCGGCGGCTTCGACCTGATCTACGCCTGCCAGGACGTGGCGACCGACCGCGAGATCGGCGTCATGTCGGTCCCGGCCCGCTTCGGCATCCCGGCGGCGATCTGGGGCGCCCGCGCCTGTCACCTGATCACCACGGCCCTGTTCGTCTGGTACGCCGTGGCGACGCACGCGGGCGGGTTCTTCTGGCTGGGCCTGGTGATCGTCGCCGGAGCCTTCGCCTACGAGCACTCCATCGTCCGCCCCCACGACCTCTCCCGCCTCAACCGCGCCTTCTTCAGCGTCAACGGCTTCATCGGCATTGCCCTCTTCGTGTGCGCCCTGCTGGACCTGCTGGTCCGGGGCCTGACGGTCTGAGTACCGTCGGCCACCGCAGCCCCGTCCTGAACTCGGTCGGGCGCGCCGGTACGCTCAAGGTGTGAACGCAGGAGAAACACAGCGCGTGCCTTGGATCGTGGGGGTGTCCGGGGCGTCCGGTACGCCGTACGCGGCCGCTGTGCTGCGTGCGCTGCTGGACGCGGGCGAGAGCGTCGACCTGGTGGTCAGCCGGGCCTCGCGGCTCACCCTGCTGGACGAGACCGGGATCTCCTTCCGGGACGCGCACTGGCAGGACGACCTGGGGGAGTGGCTGGCCCGGGGGGCCGACGGCAAGCCGGGGACCTTCCAGGCGGACCTGGCGCGGGTGCGGTACTGGAACGCCGGGGACCTGGCCGCCGGGCCGTCCTCCGGGTCGTACCGGACCAAGGGCATGCTGATCGTGCCGGCGTCCACCGCCGCCGTCGCCGGGGTCGCGCTCGGGCTCTCCAAGGACCTGCTCCAGCGGGCGGCCAGTGTCAACCTGAAGGAGCGCCGGCCGCTCGTCGTCGCCGTCCGCGAGACGCCGCTGAACGGCCAGACCCTGCGTCACCTCGTCACCCTGGACGACCTGGGGGCGGTCGTCGTCCCCACCTCCCCGGCGTTCTACGCGGGCGCGACGCACATCCAGGACCTGGTGGACTTCGTCGCCGGGCGGGTGCTGGACGCGGCCGGTGTGGGGCACCGGCTGTACCGCCGCTGGGAGGGCGACCTCGGGGGCGGCAGCAGGTAGCACCACCCGGCACCACCAGGCTCCACCTCTGCAGTACCTCTCATCTACTTCGGGAACTTTCAGCGGAAGGCTTCGATCGCATGGACGCCGTGGACAGGCAGCTCATCCAGGCCCTGAGGGAGAACGGCCGGGCCTCGTACGCGGAGCTGGGGCGCCTCGTCGGACTGTCGGGACCCAGCGTCACCGACCGCATCAACCGGCTGGAGGCGGCCGGTGTCATCACCGGCTACCGCGCCACCGTCAACGCGGCCTCGCTCGGCCTCGGTGTCATCGCCCTGATCGGCATCTCCCTGTCCGACGCGGCCGACCACGAGGACGTGGCACAGCGGCTGCGGGACCTGCCGGAGATCGAGGACTGCTGGTTCATCGCCGGCGACGACTCCTTCATGCTCAAGGTGCGTTCGACGAACGTCGACGGACTGGAGAAGACCATCCGGCGGCTGTCCGGGACCAAGGGCGTCTCCCGGACCCGTACCACCATCGTGCTGTCCACGAAGTGGGAGAACCGGGTCGGGGAACTGCCCGAAGAGGTCTAGGCCCGAAGGGCCGTTTGGGGGCACCTCCCGCCCGAAGGGTGGGGGCGTACGGTGGGGTGGTCGTGGTCGTGACGAAAGGTGTGGGCATGGACGTCGGGCTCAAGCGTGAGCTGGAGGAGAAGGTCAGGGCCGGTGAGCGGCTGACCCGCGAGGACGGCATCGCGCTGTACGAGTCGGACGACCTGGCCTGGCTGGGCGGCCTCGCCCACGAGGTGCGGACGCGGAAGAACGGCGACGTCGTCCACTTCAACGTCAACCGTCACCTCAACATGACCAACGTGTGCACCGCGTCCTGCGCGTACTGCTCGTTCCAGCGCAAGCCGGGCGAGAAGGACGCGTACACGATGCGCATCGAGGAGGCGGTGAAGCTCGCCAAGGCGATGGAGGGCGAGAACCTCACCGAGCTGCACATCGTCAACGGCCTGCACCCGAACCTGCCGTGGCGCTACTACCCGCGGTCGCTGCGGGAGCTGAAGGCGGCCCTGCCGGACGTCTCTCTCAAGGCCTTCACGGCCACCGAGATCCACCACTTCGAGACGATCAGCGGGCTGTCGGCCTCCGAGATCCTCGACGAGCTGATCGACGCGGGTCTGGAGTCCCTGACCGGCGGCGGCGCGGAGATCTTCGACTGGGAGGTCCGCCGGCACATCGTGGACCACCGCACGCACTGGGAGGACTGGTCCCGGATCCACCGGCTGGCGCACGAGAAGGGCCTCAAGACGCCCTGCACGATGCTCTACGGCCACATCGAGGAGCCCCGCCACCGGGTCGACCACGTCCTTCGGCTCCGTGAACTCCAGGACGAGACGAACGGCTTCCAGGTCTTCATCCCGCTCCGCTACCAGCACGACTTCGTGGACATGAAGGACGGGAAGGTACGGAACCGGCTGCAGGCGCGGACGCAGATGGCGACCGGCGCCGAGGCCCTGAAGACCTTCGCGGTCTCGCGTCTCCTCTTCGACAACGTGCCGCACGTCAAGGTCTTCTGGGTCATGCACGGTGTCCAGACGGCGCAGCTGGCGCTCCAGCACGGGGCCGACGACATGGACGGGTCGGTCGTCGAGTACAAGATCACCCACGACGCGGACAACTACGGCACGCCGAACAAGCTGACCCGCGAGGACCTGCTGGACCTCATCCGCGACGCCGGCTTCCGCCCGGTGGAGCGGAACACGCGGTACGAGATCATCCGCGAGTACGACGGCCCGGACCCGGCACGCCGGGAGTCCCCCCAGCCGATGCGGGTCTGAGGCACCGGGGGGCTCCGCCCCCCCCGGGCCCTCTGCCCACCCACCACCCGACTCGGTCGGGAGAAGGGTGAGGCATGGGGCCGACGTGACTCGACCCACCCGAAAAGCCTTTCCGCACCCCTCGTGGTAATAGATACGATCCGCCCATGCCCCTTACCTTCACCCTCGACCCCGCCGTCACCCCCGCCCTCCGCGACGGCATCCTCGACCTCTGGACCGACGTGTCCAACGCCGGTGGAGCCGTCGGGTTCGTCGCCCCGGTGAGCGTCGAGGAGGTCCGCCCGGAGCTGGTCAAGCACTTCGTCGCCATGGCCGAGGGGCGCAACCGGCTCCTCGTCGGCCACGACGACACCGGTACCGTCGCCGCCACCGCCTTCTTCTCCTTCAACACGCACCGGCTCATGAAGCACTGGGTGTGGCTGTACACGGTGATGGTGCACCCCAAGCACCAGGGGCAGGGCTACGGCCGTGACCTGCTCGCGGCCGCCGCCGACGCGGCCCGCGGCTTCGACGGCATAGCCGCGATACGCCTCGGCTGCCGCGGCGGCCACGGCCTGGAGAAGTTCTACGGCTCCTGCGGCTACCAGGAGGTCGGCCGCGTCCCCGCCGCGATCCGCGTGGCCCCGGGCGACGACCGCGACGACATCACCATGCTGCTGCCGCTCGTCTGACCCCGCTGCAAGATCGGCCCCGGCCCGTGCTTCACTGGACGGTGCCCCTTTTCGTCATCGGAAGACTGGATTGAGATGCTCCGCTACACGCTGATGCGCCTCGGTATCTTCGCGGGCTGCCTCCTTGTCGTCTGGGGCCTGGTCTACGCCGGCGCGTTCCCGCGTGGCTTCGGCGACTCCAACCTCCTGTGGGTCCTGCTGCTCTCCCTCCTCCTGTCGGCACCGATCAGCTTCGTCGTGCTGCGCAAGGAGCGGGACCGCGCCTCGGTCAAGGTCTCCCAGCGGGTCGACCGGATGAAGGCCAACATCGAGGCCAACCGCAGCCAGGAGGACGACGCCGTCGACGAGGCGGCGCAGGCGCAGGCCGCCCAGCCGCAGGCGCCGGCCCAGGGACAGGCCCAGACCACTTCCTGAGCTTCCCGGGCGACTCCCTCGCCGCCGGTCCCCTTTAGGCTTTGCCTCATGGGTGCCGTGAAGACCAAGCGCATGCCGCGGGCGGTCCGGGAGCAGCAGATGCTGGACGCCGCCGTGCGGACCTTCGGGCAGCGCGGCTACATGGCCGCGTCGATGGACGAGATCGCCGAACTCGCCGGTGTCTCCAAGCCGTTGGTGTATCTGTACCTCAACTCCAAGGACGACCTGTTCACGGCGTGCATCCGCCGTGAGGCGGCGGCGCTGACCGAGGCGGTCCGCACCGGCGTGCAGCGGGACCTGCCCGCCGACCGCCAACTCTGGGACGGGCTGCAGGCGTTCTTCGCGCACACCGCCGAACACCCCGACGGCTGGTCGGTGTTGCATCTGCAGGCGCGAACACACGGCGAGCGGTTCGCCTCCGAGGTCGCCGCGATGCGCACGGAGATCGTGGAGTTCGTGACCCAGCTCATCGTGGTCGCCGCCCGCGAGGCGCGCCGCGATCCCGACCTGCCCGAGCGTGAGGTGGCGGGGCTCGCCGAGGCCCTGGTCGGTGCCGCCGAGTCCCTCGCCGCCTGGGCGAACGTCACTCCCGGTGTCACCGCGCGAGAGGCGGCGACGACCCTGATGAACTTCGCGTGGGCGGGCCTCGGCAACCTGATGGACGGGCACCCCTGGGTGCCGACGCCGCCGGACCCGGCCGGGCCGGCGGACGCCGGTCCTCACACGGCGCCCCAGCGGCGCAGGGCGGGCGCGAGCCGCTGATAGCCCACGCGGTACAGCCGCTTGGCGCCCCGCCGGGCCACCTTCCGCACCACCCGCCGCACGCGTCCCCGGCCGCCGGCGCCCAGCGGCACGGGCAGCGGGCGGCCCTGCTCGTCGAACCCGTTGTGCCGGAGGATCGAGCCGAGGTAGGTGCCGGCGGTCCCCGGGGTGTAGTACGGGCGCAGCGGCGTCAGCGGACCGGCGGCCCGCAGCGCGGCGACGCGGGCACGGGCCGCCGCGTACGGGTCGCTCTTGCCGATGCCGTGCGCCGCCGCCCAGTCCGGGGCGGGCTGCGGAAGCGCCCCCGCGTCGATGTCGTCCCAGGAGGCGAGGCAGCCGGAGTGCACGAAGTAGTGGTTGCCGTGGGCCTCACGGACGCCGAAGTCGGTGAGGATCGCGGTGGGGATCCGCCGGTGCATCGACTCCATGGCGGCCGTCGAACTCACCGTGACCAGCAGGTCGGTGCGGTCCAGCACCTCGCCCATGTTGCCGTAGACCAGCTGGAGGTTCTCGGGGGCGGGTTCGGCGAGGGAGTCGACGAGCAGCTGGTACGGGGCGGACTCGACGTGGGTGGTCTGCTCGCCGGGCAGACTGCGCAGCTTGATCAGCACCTGCCGCTCGGGATACCGGCGCGCGTGCGCGGCGGCGCGTTCGAGGAGCGTGAGCCGTGCGCCGCGGTCCTTGGGCACGGAGGGCTGGACCGCGAAGGTGACGGTGAACGGCCGGTCGGGGGCGGGCCGGTAGGGATCCCCGCCGAGGAAGGGCAGCGCGCACTCGACCACCGAGTCGGGGTCGACGCCGACGCTCGCGAAGACGGACCGGAAGTGCTCGGCGTCATGGCCGGAGTTGGCGAGCACGATGTCCGTGCCGGCCCGGGTCATGAGGCCGTCGACCATCTTCTCGTAGACCACGCCGACGTACCCGCTGACCGTGACCGGCCGGTGTTCCCGGCCCGCCCAGGCGAGCCCCAGGCTGTGGGCGAGCGCCAGGACGGTGCCGCCGGCGACCGCCAGCACGACGATGTCGGCGTTCGCCAGCTCCTCGTCGTCGACCAGCCGGGCCGCGGGCACCTCGCGCCGGGTGTCGGGCACGATGCCGATCTCGGCGAGCTGCCGCTCGGTCGGGGTGGACCGGCTCCGCAGGAAGTACGCGTCGAGCGCGTGGCCGGGGGCGATCTGCCGGGCCACCGACGCACCCCATTTCCAACGGGTGTCCGAGTCCGCGAGTACGGCGACGCGTCTGGAAGGCATGCTCAGTGCCCTTCGTGCAAAGGATCAGGGAAGTGAGCAGAGGCTAGGAATGCTCCCTTTGTGAAATATGAGGAAAGCCTGCCAGGAGCCTTGGGCAGGGTGAGGATTTCCTGTGGGAAACGTGATGCCCGCCCCTTCCAGCTGCGGGTTTGCGGCCCGCCTACAGCCGTCGCACAGAAAGGCGAAACACATTCTTTGCACAGCCCCGGGGGAATGATCAGCCGTCGTACGGCCGGACACCGCCCGCCACGTGCACCCGCCCCGCCGCGCCGCGCAACTCGAACCGTCCCCCCTGCGCCGCGTAGGTGACCGTCCCCGGCAGCAGCACCGGCGCCCGGAACTCCGCCTCCACCCGGGCGCGTTCGGGCACCCCGTGCGCGGCGAGACAGCGGGCCACGGTCCACATGCCGTGCGCGACGGCCCGGGGGAAGCCGAAGAGCCTCGCGGTGAGCGGGTGGAGGTGGATGGGGTTGCGGTCCCCGGAGACGGCGCCGTACCGCCGGCCGACATCCCCGGCGATCTTCCACTCCTCGACGACCGGCAGCGGCTCCGGGTGCTCCCGATGCTCCCGGTTCTCTTGGCTCTCTTGACCCTCCTGGGGCGTGCCGCCGCGCACCGCCGGGGTCCGGTGCCGCGCCAGATACCTGCTCCGCGACGCCCATACGACGTCCTCGCCGGCGCGCGCCTCGGTGACGACGGTGGCCTCGGTGCCGCGCCGATGGGGGCTCAGCTTCTCGATGTGGACGGAGAGTTCGTACGTCCCCGCACCGGGCAGCCCGGCATACCGCTCGATCTCGACCGAGGTGTGCACCAGGCCCAGCAACGGCAGCGGAAAGTCCCGCGCGCTCATGAGCCGCATGGCCAGCGGAAACCCGAGGACGTGCGGGTAGGTGACGGGCAGCCCGTCGTCGCCGGTGGCGAAACCGCAGACGCGTTCGTAGGCGGCGAGCCTGCCGACGTCGGCGCGGAGGGCGGGGAGCACCAGGCGGGTACGGGGGAAGGGGGCGTCGGCGGCCGGCCTCTTGAAGGGCGACCGCAGCGCGCCACGCGCGAGCAGGGGTCCGAGGGCGGGCGGGCCGCTGAGGACGATCACCGCGCCCGCCCTTCCTGCGGCCGTCGGCGCGGACGACAACAGCGGTCCGTCATGTCCGTCCCCCCGGATCGCCCAACTGCTGACTCTGGAGTAAGGTTACCCAAGGTAAGTCTATGTCACAGCTGTCAAGGTCCGGAAGTGGGGCCTAATGTGAGAGGTCCTCACGTAACCTCCGGGATTGCACAGGCCCGGCCCCGGACCATCCCCGAAACCCCACAACCCCACCACAGCGGCCCCGTACGATCTCCAGTCCTAACCGCCGGTAACCCCTTTCTGAGGCCCGGCCCCGGTGAACGCCTCGGTGCGCGAGGCGCGTACGACATGCAGCAAGCAGTTCACCCGCTGCACGCCCGAGGAGCCGCCCCGTGTCCACTTCCTCTTTCCAGAACGCCGCCCCCGTCTCCACGGGTGCCGCGATCCAGGCCACGGACTACGACGGGAAGCCGATCCTGATCGAACCCCTCGTCCAGCGGCTGGACGGGGTGGTGCGGGAGGCCTCCGTACCGCCGTTCGCTCCGCCGGTGCGGCACGGCTCCCTCGCCGACCTGCCGTTCGAGAACGCGGAGGCCGAGCCCGGCGCGATCGTGCTCAGCCGCAAGCCGGCCGCGGGCGAGGGCCGGTGGGAGCAGGTGACGGCCGCCCAGTTCGCCGCGCAGGTGCTGGCGGTGGCCAAAGGGCTGATAGCGGAAGGGCTGATGCCGGGCGACCGGATCGCCGTCATGGCCCGGACCACGTACGAGTGGACGCTCCTCGACTTCGGCGCCTGGGCGGCCGGCCTGGTGACCGTCCCGGTCTACCCGACCTCGTCGGTCTTCCAGACCCGCTGGATCCTGCACGACTCCGGCGCCGTCGCCCTGGTCACCGAGACCTCCGCACAGGCCGCCGCGCTCGGCCCCGAACTGGACCGGCTGCCCGACCTGCGCCATCTGTGGGTGATGGAGAAGGCGCACGTGGACCGGCTCGCGGAGGCGGGCGAGCATGTCCAGGACCCCGAAGTGGCCGTACGGCGGGGCATGCTGGGCCCCGACACGCTCGCCACCCTCATCTACACCTCGGGCACCACCGGCCGCCCCAAGGGCTGCGCCCTCTCGCACGGCAACTTCTTCGCCGAGGTCGACAACGCGATCGAACTCCTCTACCCGATCTTCAAGGCCCGCAACGACGAGGAGGTCTCCATCCTCCTCTTCCTGCCCATGTCCCATGTCTTCGGGCGGATGGTGGCGATCGCCTGCATCCGTGCCGGGGTCCGCCTCGGCCACGCCCCCAGCCTCAAGGCCGAGGACCTGCTCCCGGACCTCGCCGCCTTCAAGCCGACCTGCCTGCTCACCATCCCGTACATGCTGGAGAAGGTCTTCAACACCGCCCGGGCGAAGGCGGAGGCGGGCGGCCGGGTCGCGGTCTTCGACCGGGCCACCGGGGTCGCCCAGCGGTACGGGGAGGCCCTGGAGGCCAGCCAGACCGGCACCGGCAGCGGCCCCGGCCGCGCCCTGAGGACCGCCCGCGCCTTCTACGACCCGCTGGTCTACCGCCGTATCCGCACCGCCATGGGCGGCCGGGTCCGCCACATCATCTGCGGCGGCTCCCCGCTGGGCCGCCGGCTCGCCGCGTTCTACGCCGGCGCCGGCATCGAGGTCTACGAGGGCTACGGCCTGACCGAGACCACCGCCGCCTCCACCGTCACCCCGCCGCTCAAACCCCGGCTGGGCACGGTCGGCTGGCCGATGCCCGGCACCAAGGTCCGGATCGCCGCCGACGGCGAGATCCTGGTCGCCGGCGAGCACGTCCTGCGCGGCTACTGGGACCCGCAGGCCGGCGGGGTCGTTCCGGCGACCCGGGACGGCTGGCTCGCCACCGGCGACCTCGGCGAACTCGACGACGAGGGCTACCTCACCATCACCGGCCGCAAGAAGGAGATGCTGATCACGGCCGGCGGCAAGTCGGTGGCCCCCGCCCCGCTGGAGAACTGGCTCCGCTCCCACCCGCTGATCTCCCAGGTGATGCTGGTCGGCGACGGACTGCCGTACGTCAGCGCGCTGATCACCCTCGACCGGGACGGCCTCACCCACTGGCGCCAGATGAACGGCAAGCACCCGGTACCGCCGGAACTCCTGCTGGACGACCTGGAGTTGCAGGCGATCCTGCAACGGGCCGTCGACGAGGCCAACAAGCTGGTCTCCCGCCCCGAGTCCATCCGCCGCTTCACGATGCTCCCCGTCGACTTCACCGAGGAGGCCGGGCATCTGACCCCCTCGATGAAGCTCCGCCGGGAGGCGGTCATGAAGGACTTCGCGACGGAGATCGAGAGCCTCTACGCGAAGGAGAGGTAGCCGGCGGAGCGCTCAGGGTCTCCTCGGGCACGCCTCGCCCGTCTTCACGACGCGTACGGTGACCGGCGTGGTGAGGCTGTGGCGGGCCGGCGGGGGCTGCTGTGAACAGACCCGCCAGTTCGAGCCCAGCACGGGGACACGGTGCCGGCCGAACGCGTCCGTACCAGCGAGCTGACGGAACCCCGCGTCCCGGGCCGCCAGTTGGGCCTGGCGCAGGGTCAGGCCACGCAAGTCCGGAAGCTCGGCCGTCTGCTGCCGCGCGTGCTGGGACAGGGCCAGCAGACCGAGGACGACCACAAGGGCCAGCAGGACGGGACCTTTACGCATGGGCGTCTCCCCCTCGGGACGGATTCGTGCGGGTTTCCGTTGTCGGAGGTCCGCGGAGCGCGGTCCGCGGAGCGCTGTCCGTGGAGCGCAGTCCGCAGTCCGCAGCCCGTGGAGCGCGGCGTGCAGTCCGCAGTCCGTGGAGCGCAGGACGTCGACCGCAGGCCGCAGGCCGCGGCGTGCGGCGTGCAGGCTGTGGTTCTGGTGTGGTGATGCGCCCGCACCCCGGGTGCGGGCGCATCGGTGGGCTCAGCCGACGCTGGTGAACCCGGCCTCGCTGTCCGCGGCTTCACGGTCCGCGGCGGTGGTGCGGGACAGGCGCTCGCCCTCGATGTCGACGTGCGGCAGGCGGCGGTCGATCCAGCCCGGCAGGGACCAGGCGCGGCGGCCGAGGAGGGCGAGGACCGCCGGGACGATCGTCATGCGGACCACGAACGCGTCGAAGACGACCGCCGCGGCCAGGCCCAGACCCAGCGACTTGATCATGGCGTCGTCACCGCCGATGAAGCCGCCGAAGACGAACGTCATGATCAGCGCGGCCGCGGTGACCACCTTGGCGCTGTGCCGGAAGCCCTCGACGATCGCCTCGCGCGGACCGGCCCCGTGGACGTAGGCCTCGCGGATCCGGGTGACCAGGAAGACCTGGTAGTCCATGGCGAGGCCGAAGACGATGCCGACCGTGAGGATGGGGACGAGGCTCATGATGGGGCCGGTGGTCTGCAGCCCGAACAGGTCCTTGAACCAGCCCCACTGGAAGACCGCGACCATCGCGCCGAAGGCGGCCAGGACGGACAGCAGGAAGCCGAGGGCCGCCTTGAGCGGTACCAGCAGGGAGCGGAAGACGAGGATGAGGACCAGGAAGGCCAGGCCGACGACGAGCAGCATGTAGGGGACGATCGCGTTGGCGAACTTCGCGGCGATGTCGATGTTCAGGGCGGTCGTGCCGGTCACCAGGGCTTCGGCACCGGTGGCGGCACGGGCGTCCGCGGTCTGGTCGCGGAGGGTGTGGACGAGGTCCTTGGTCGCCTCGCTGGAGGGGGAGCTCTTCGGGACGACGGTGATGATCGCCGTGTCGCCGGCCGGGTTGTAGACGGCCGGGGCGACCGCGATCACGTCCTTCGCCCCGCCCATGGTGCCGGTGAGTTCACCGACGGCCTTCTTCGCCGTCGCCGGGTCGGAGTCGCTGACGACGACCGTGAGCGGGCCGTTGAAGCCGGGGCCGAACGACTCGGCGAGCATGTCGTAGGCCTTGCGCTCGGTGGTGGCGGGGGGCTTGGAACCGTCGTCGGGCAGGCCCAGCTGGAGCTTGGTGGCGGGCAGGGCGATCAGGATCAGACCGGCGGCCGCGACGAGCAGCACCTTCCAGGGGCGGCGCAGGATGAAGACCGCCCAGCGTTCGCCGAGGGGCGTCTTCGTGACCGTCCGCGGCTTGCGGGCGGCGCGGCCGAGGACGCGTTCGGGGGCGAGGGCGAGCAGCGCCGGGACCAGGGTGACGGCGACCAGGACGGCGATGACGACCGCACCGGCGGCGGCCAGGCCCATGGCCGTGAGGATCGGCAGGTTCACCACGGCCAGGCCGACCAGGGCGATGACGACGGTCAGCCCGGCGAAGACCACGGCGGAGCCGGCCGTGCCGTTCGCCCGGGCGGCCGCCTCCCGGGCGTCGTGTCCGGCGGCCCGTTCGGAGCGGTAGCGGGAGACGATGAACAGCGCGTAGTCGATGCCCACCGCGATGCCGAGCATGGTCGCCAGCGCCGAGGTGCTGCTGTTGAGGTCGAGGGCGCTGGTCAGCGCGGTCAGGGAGCTGATCGTGATACCGACGCCGATCAGGGCCGTCAGCAGCGGCATGCCGGCCGCGGCCAGCGAGCCGAAGGTCATGACCAGGATCACCGCGGCCAGCACGAAGCCGATCGCCTCGGAGGAACTGCTGGACTCGGCGGCCGCCAGCGCGTCGCCGGATGCCTCGACGGTCAGCCCCTTGGCACGGGCCGCGTCGAGGGCGTCGTCGAGGTGCCGGTGGTCCGCGTCGGTGAGTTCGGTGGACTTGGCCTTGTAGGTGACCTGGGCGTATCCGGTGGTGCGGTCGGCGCTGACGGTCTTGGCGGTGAAGGGGTCGGTGACCGAGGCGACGCGCGGGGAGGAGTCCCGCAGGTCCTTCAGCAGCGCGCGGACCTCGGCCTTGGGGGCGCTGCCGGTCAGCTTCTCCCCGCCGGGCGCCCGCAGCACGACCCGGGCGCTCGCGCCCGAGGCGTTGGCGGCGGGGAACTTCTTGCCGAGCAGGTCGTACGCCTTCTGTGCCTCGATGCCGGGCAGGGTGATGTTCGAGTTGCCGCTGCCGGTGCTGTTGGCCGCCGCGGCGCCCGCGACGCCCAGCACGACCGCCCAGAGCAGCAGGACCAGCCAGCGGCGTGTGAAGGCACCCCGGCCGATCCGGTGCAGGAATGTAGCCATGAGGAAGACAGACTCCGAATGTCAGGACGTGAATGGACGTGAGGGGGCGGGGGCCGTGCGAAGCCCCTTGAGGCGACCGCCCTGACGGGCGGCGGTGCCCACGGGCGGCGGGCACGGGGCGGTGCTCCGGGCGGCCCGTCGTCGTCGGCGGGCGAGGGAAGGGCACCGGCGCCGGGGACCGCCTGTGCCCGGTCTCCATGCTGTGCCGACCGGCACCGCCGCCGTGTCGGCCGTTCGTCCGGGGTCTGCTCCGCCGTGTCGGTCATCCGGCCGACACCACCTGATCCGGCAGGTTTCCTACGCTGGAGAGCGTGGACTGGAAGCTTCCGTTCTCGCCGCTGGTACGACGGCTCCTCACCGGCGCCGCCGTGCTGGCCCTCGCCCTGACCTGGGTGGTCGACCTCGTCGCGCTGTACCAGCCGGGCGGGGCGAGCGCGCCCGCCCGCTGGCTGCCGGTGTTCGTCACCGGCCCGCTGGCCGTGCTGGCGCTGCCCGACACCCGCCGGTCGCCCTCGCTCACGGTCCGCGCGGTGGGTGTTGCCGCCATGTCCGCCGTGCTGACCTGCGTCTTCCTGTCCGTGTCGGGGAGAGTGGCGAACTGGGGCCTCCTGGAGACCCTCGCGCTGCTGTTCCTGATCGTCCGGGTGCTCGCCGAGACGGAGTCCGACCGCACCACGGCATGGACCGTCGCCGCCCTGGTCGCCGCCGTGCTGATGCTGCCGCTGCGCGGCCGTACGGTGGCCACTTTGGTGGCCGGGCAGTACGTGCTGACGGTCGCGCTCTCCCTGGCGGTCCTCATCGGCTGCTTCCTGCGCGCCATGGAGACCCGCAGACAGCGTGCCGTCCAGGACGTCCGGTACGCCGAGCGGCTCGCCCTCGCCCGTGACCTGCACGACCTCATCGCCCATCACATGACGGGGATCATCGTGCAGGCCAACGCGGCCCGGACCGTGCACGCGACGGCGCCCGAGAAGGTCGATCCGGCCCTGGAGGCGATCGCCCGGTCCGGGACGGAGACCCTGGAGTCGATGCGGCGCCTGGTCCGCGTCCTGCGCGAGGACAACCACCAGGCCCTGCGCCCCGCCGACCTGCTCTCCGGCCTCGGCGACCTCGTCACCGACTTCTCCGGGCGCCGCCCCGACGCCCCCGCCGCCCGGTTCGAGGCCGGCGCGGCGGCCCGGACCAGCAGGTTCAGCCCCGAGGTCGAGACCTCCGTGTACCGGGTGGTCCAGGAGGCCCTCACCAACGTGCACCGCCACGCCCCGGGCGAGCGGGTCGTCGTACGGCTGGACGCCGACCGGGACTGGCTCCATGTCACGGTCACCAACAGCCTGGGCCACCGCCGTACCGGCAATCCGGCGGGCGGGCAGAGCGGGCTCGGGCTGATCGGGCTGCGGGAGCGCATCGAGGCGCTCGACGGCGAGTTCTGGGCCGGGGCCGTCGACCCCGCCCAGTGGGAGGTCCGCGCCAGCGTGCCCCGCTCCCCGGCGGACCCGCCGCCCGGCCTGCCGGGATGAGCCCGCTCAGTGGTGCCGCGAGGTGACCACGCCGTGCTCCCAGGCCCAGGCCGCGACCTCCACCCGGTTACGGGCGCCGGTCTTGGACTGGATCCGGGCCAGATAGGTCTTCACCGACGACAGCGACAGGAACAGCGCCTCGCCGATCTCCTGGTTGGTACGGCCCACCGCCACCAGCCGCATGATCTCCGTCTCCCGGGTACTCAGCCCGGCCGTGTCCGGGCCGGCTCCCGGGCCGGAGCCCGCGCGCAGTTCCCGCAGCAGCCGGACGGTGACGGCCGGCGCGACCAGGGCGTCCCCGCGCGCCGCCGCCCGTACCGCCTCCACCAGCAGCGCGGGCGAGGCGTCCTTCAGCAGGAACCCGCAGGCGCCGAACCGCAGCGCGTCGCGTACGTAGTCGTCCTGGTCGAAGGTGGTGATGACGACGACGTTCGGGCCGTGGCCGCCGTTGCGTTCGCCCGTCAGCGTCCGGGTGACCTCCAGCCCGTCCAGCCGGGGCATCCGGACGTCGACCAGCACGACGTCGGGCTTCAGCCGCCGGGCCAGCTCCACGCACTCGACGCCGTCGCGGGCCACGCCCACGACCCGGATGCCCGGCTGGGCGTCGAGGATCATCTCGAAACCGGCCCGCACCAGCTCCTGGTCGTCGGCGATCACCACGTCGATCGTTTCGTCGGCCATGCGCGGCCCTACCCCGCCCGCCCCGCGAGCACCGGGATCGGTGCCGCGGTGCCCTCGTGCAGCATCCTGATGATCCGGTCGGCGTAGTCGGCGGGCGCCGTCTCGTCGAGGCTGTCGCGCGCATGGTCGTGCGCCATGCCGACGATCATGAGCGTGAGGTGTGCGGCGGCCGCGTTCCACAGCTGGTCCCGGCCGCTGCGCTCGGCGATCGCGTCCTCCAGCAGCAGCCGCTCCCGGTTCACCAGGTCCCACAGCCGCGCCCGCGGCCCGGGCGCACGGTCCAGCTGCGCCCGCAGCCGGCGGATCCGGGCCAGTTCCTCCGGGCCCAGGTCGAGAACGGCGCGCGCGGTCCAGCCCAGCGAGACGGCGACGTCCTCGCCCTCGGGCCGGGCCCGGAGCTGCCCGGCGAGCGCGCCGATGCTGCGCTCGACCGGGTCGAGGAGGATGGCGTCCTTGTTCGCGAAGTACCGGTAGACCGTGGAGACCGCCACCTCGGCCCGCTCGGCGACCTGCTCCAGGGTGGCCGCCTCGTAGCCGTCCCGCTCGGCGAGCGCGATCATGGCGTCGTAGATCGCGGCCCGGATCTTCTGCGCCTTTTTCTCCCTGAGCCCCACGCGGCAACCGTAACAGAATGGGAAGTCTTCTCATTTTTTACCGGCCTGCGCGAACAGGAAGGCCTGCGGGCTCGTTTCGGCGAGGGCGGTGTCGGCCTCCCGTACCGTCCTGGAGTGGAGCGTGAAGCCGGCCTCCGTCAGCAGGTGTGCCATCTCCTCCGGCCGTCGCCGCTCGAAGTCCAGCGCCACCGGATGCCCCCACGGATCCTCATGCCGCCGTGCCACGTCCCCCACCTGGAACGCGAGCAGCAGCCGGCCCCCCGGCCGCAGCACCCTCCGGAACTCCCCGAACAGCGCCGGCAGCCGGTCATCGGGCGTGTGGATGGACGAGTACCAGCACACCACCCCGTCCAGCGCCCCGTCCCCGACCGCCAGTTCCAGCATCGAGCCCGGTACGAAGCGGAGGCCGGGGTTCTCCCGGCGGGCGATGGCCAGCATCGACTCCGACAGGTCGAGCCCGAAGACCGACAGCCCTAGGCCCGCCAGCCGGGCGGTGACCCGGCCCGGCCCGCAGCCCAGGTCGGCCACCTCCCCGCCCTCGCCGACCAGCTCGGCGAACGCGGCCAACAGGGCCCGCTCCAGCGGCCGGTCGGCGAGGTCCGCGCGGAAGTGGTCGGCGTAGTCCTCGGCGACCGTGTCGTAGAAGGTGCGGGTGGCGGCAAGGAAGTCGGCAGTCATGCCCGCGGACCCTAACGGCCGCCACTGACAACGGCCCCTACGGACGACGGTCGCCACCGACAACGGTCCCTACGGACGACGGCCGCGACCGACAACGGCCCCTACGGACGACGGACGGCCGCCGACAACGGTCCCTACGGACGACGGACGGCCGCCGCCGACAACGGCCCGGTTCGCCCGCGGCGCGTGGCCACCGGCCGGCCCGGCCGACCCGGCGGAGCCGTCGGTGTCCGGCGTTCGGGTGATCGGGGCGGGGAGGGCATTACGTCGTAAGGGGTAGGCAGGTGACCGCCGGGTCACGCGGGAAGGGCGTCGAATTGAACCCGGGGGATTTCTGACGCGTCGCGGGGATGTTCCGCATTTCTGCGGAAGTGACGGTGTCCGGCGCCGTATGCGCATGCGTATGCCTGACGCGGCGCATTCGGGTCGGCGGGAAAAGGCAGGAGCCCCGTCGCCGGAAGGCGCGGGGCTCCTTGGGTACTGCACTCAGTCTGAGATCAGACTTCGGGTGTCTGGATCAGTGAGATCAGACGGGGGTGACGTTCTCCGCCTGCGGGCCCTTCGGACCCTGCGTGACGTCGAAGCTCACCTGCTGGTTCTCCTCGAGCGAGCGGAAGCCGCTCGCGTTGATCGCGGAGTAGTGAACGAAGACGTCCGGGCCGCCGCCCTCTTGGGCAATGAAGCCAAAGCCCTTTTCGGCGTTGAACCACTTAACGGTTCCGGTAGCCATAAGCCCTCCTTGGGCCCAAAGGGTCGCCCTGCTCCAGAACCTGCAAGTGTGAAAACAAACTAAGTGCCGCACAACTGCATACGTCTGAAAACGACGAGAGCCTGCGGTTACATGCTCCGCAGGCTCTGTACTGCAAGGGAAACCAAACTGCAACTTGCGGCGAGCCTAGCATGTGGGCAGCCGAAAGCAACAGAGGCCAAGATCACGTCACCCGGACGTTTGAAAGGCCTCGCAAGTGGGTTGACGCCCGGGGTGGCTTCGGTGCCGACGGCAGGGGCGGTCTCAGCACCGTACCTCATGGGGTCTAGTCTCGCGATGTGGACAATTCTCGCACCCGGCCGCGCGTCGGCCACATCCAGTTCCTGAACTGCCTGCCCCTCTACTGGGGGCTCGCGAGAACCGGCACCCTCCTCGACTTCGAGCTGACCAAGGACACCCCTGAGAAGCTCAGCGAGCAGCTGGTGCGCGGCGACCTCGACATCGGGCCCATCACCCTCGTCGAGTTCCTGCGCAACGCCGACGACCTGGTCGCCTTCCCGGACATCGCCGTCGGCTGCGACGGCCCGGTGATGTCCTGCGTGATCGTCTCGCAGGTCCCGCTGGACCAGCTGGACGGCCGCCGGGTCGCCCTCGGTTCGACCTCGCGCACCTCGGTCCGCCTGGCCCAGCTGCTGCTCGCCGACCGCTACGGCGTCCAGCCCGACTACTACACCTGCCCGCCCGATCTCAGCCTGATGATGCAGGACGCGGAGGCGGCGGTGCTCATCGGCGACGCCGCCCTGCGCGCCAACCTGCTGGACGCCCCGCGCTTCGGCCTCCAGGTGCACGACCTCGGCACGCTGTGGAAGGAGTGGACGGGCCTGCCGTTCGTCTTCGCGGTGTGGGCGGCGCGCCGGGACTACCTGGAGCGTGAGCCGCACATCACCCGCGAGGTGCACGGCGCCTTCCTCGACTCCCGCAACCTCTCCCTGGAGGAGGTCGCCAAGGTCGCCGAACAGGCCGCCCGCTGGGAGGCCTTCGACGAGGCGACCCTGGCCCAGTACTTCACCACCCTCGACTTCAGCTTCGGCGCACCGCAGCTGGCGGCGGTGGCGGAGTTCGCCCGCCGGGTCGGGCCGACGACCGGTTTCGCGGCGGATGTGAAGGTCGATCTTCTGGGGGCCTGACAGGCAATAGGCTGCTGCCCGGACTTACTGGGGGGTGGGGGCATGCAGCCGCTGGCGGGTGACGAACCTACGACTGTCGGGCCGTACCGGCTGCTCGGCCGGCTCGGTGCCGGCGGCATGGGCCGCGTCTATCTGGGCCGTTCGGCCGGCGGCCGGACCGTCGCCGTGAAGATCGTGCACCCGCACTTCGCCCTGGACGAGGAGTTCCGGGCCCGCTTCCGCCGCGAGGTGGCGGCCGCCCGGCGGGTCGGCGGCGCCTGGACGGCACCCGTCCTGGACGCCGACCCGGACGCGCCGGTGCCCTGGGTCGCCACGGCCTACGCGGCGGGCCCGTCCCTGGCCGCCGCCGTCGTGGACGGCGGCCCGCTGCCCGCGCATTCGGTACGGGCGCTGGGTGCCGGCCTCGCGGAGGCGCTGGCCGCCGTGCACGAACTGGGCCTGGTGCACCGGGACGTGAAGCCGTCGAACGTACTGCTGACCCTCGACGGCCCGCTGCTCATCGACTTCGGCATCGCGCGGGCCACGGACGGCACGGCCTCGCTGACGTCGTCGGGCGTCTCGATCGGCTCACCGG
This sequence comes from Streptomyces sp. NPDC058683, assembly GCF_042716195.1. NCBI lineage: Bacteria > Bacillati > Actinomycetota > Actinomycetes > Kitasatosporales > Streptomycetaceae > Streptomyces > Streptomyces sp. NPDC058683. The sequence goes on along the minus strand of NZ_JBHXSK010000022.1, from coordinate 138,281 downwards.
GATACATGTCCCCCGAGCAGATCCTCGGCAAGGGCGTCACCGGCGCCGCGGACGTCTTCTCGCTCGGCGCGGTGCTGGCGTATGCGGCGAACGGCCGGCCGCCCTTCCCCGGGGACTCCTCGGCCGCTCTCCTCTACAAGGTCGTCCACGAGGAGCCCGAACTCGGCGCGCTGAGCGGAGAGCTGCGGGAGGTCGCCGAGGCCTGCCTGGTGAAGGAGGCGGGGGCGCGGCCGGCCCCCGCGGAGGTGGCCCGGCGGCTGGCTCCGGAGGGGGCCGCGCGGCTGGTGACCGGCGGGTGGCTGCCGGGGGCGCTGGTGGAGCGGGTCAGCCGGAGCGCGGTGGAGGTGCTGAACCTGGAGGTGACGGGGCCGGGAGCGGCGGTACCGGCGTCCGGGCCGGTGGACTTCAGCACGCCTTCGGTCGACGCGTCCGGGGGCGCTTCCACGGGTGCCTCTGCCGGCGCTTCCACGGGTGTTTCTGCCGGCGCTTCTCCGGGTGTTTCTGCCGGCGTTCCCGCGGTGGGGGCGTTCGGGCCACCGCCGACGGTGCCGCCCGCGGTCGTACCCGAGCCGCGTGACGCCGTGCCCCCGGGCGTACCCCCGGGGAAGGTCTCGGTGAGCGTCGCCGCGACCGCCGTACCGGCGGGGGAGGGCGGGCGCGGGCGCCGGGTCAGCTGTACGGTCGCGCTCGCCGTGGCCGGGGCGCTGGCGGTGGTGACCGTCGGGGCGGGATTCCTGCTGAAGCCCTACCTCGGCGACGACGGCGGCGGACCGAACAACGACAGCAGCGCCACCGGCACATCACCCTCGGCGTCCTCCTCGTCCTCGGCGTCCTCGTCGGGCGGCGGACCGGTCCCGGCCGCCTACCTGGGCACCTGGGAGGGTTCGGCCACCGCCCTGGACGGCAATCTGCCCATCGGCACCTTCCGGGTCACCGTCCAGCAGGCCAAGGTCGGCCGGGAGCTGGGCCGGCTGCGCCAGACCGACCAGCTGGGCGGGGTCTGTACGGACGTACTCACCCTGAACTCGGTGACCGCCGAGAAGCTCGTCGCGACGTCGAAGGGCGTCGAGGGCAACCACGACGGCTGCGACCCCGACCCCACCACGGTGTACCTGACCCCCAGCCACGGCGAGCTGATCTACACGTCCGACAGCTCGGCGGAGGGGAACCCGGTGGCGGTGATGTCGAAGACGGGGGACTGAGCCCCCGCCTCACGACCACGACTACTGCGGGGTGGTCACCGTGACGTGCTCACCGCTGCCCAGGTGCAGCATGCCCCGGCCGGGCTGGATCGGGCCGCCGACCATCGCGCGGGTCGTCCGGACGCCGATCAGCTCGCCCGAGCCGGACTCCTGCGGGGAGAGCAGGATGCCCCGGCGGGCCTTCTTGGCGTCGACCTGCCAGCCGGAGAAGCCGTCGCAGATCTCGTCCTCGTCACCGGCGATGACCACGGCGAGCCCCTCCTCGACGCCGCTCTCCACGATCCGCTTGAAGACGTCCTCGGCGTCGCAGTCGTCCAGCACCTCGGCGTCGTCGACCAGGACCACGATCGGCTCGGCCGGCGACGCCGACGCGATGACCTCGGTCAGCTCGTCCTCCTCGATGTCCCGCCCGGTGAAGACCTTCAACACGCCTTCCTGGCCTTCGAGTTCGCGCAACGGGGACATCCGGGGCGCCGCGACGACGATCCGCACGCCGCCCGCCAGGTAGGAGCGGGCAAAGCCCAACAGGGTCGTGGAACGGCCCGACTTGGCGGGACCGCCGATCACGAACGCGGGCACGCCCTGCGCCAGGTCCGGCCCGAAGGCCGTGAGTTCGTCGCCGCCGACGCCCACCAGGGCCCACAGCGGTGCGGCCGCCACCGCCGGATCCCGCATCGCCCAGGCGTCCTCGAAGGAGATCCGGCTGGGCAGCACGTCCACCCGGAACGGGCGCCGGGAGCGCGGCACCTGGGCGTCCCGGGCCGCCGCCGCCTCGCCGATCGCGACGATCGCGGCGGCCTGCCCCTGACCGGAGGTGTCCGCGGACAGCAGCGCGAACTGCGTCTCGGCGGCCGTCTCGCTGCGGAAGGCGCGGCCGGGCGGGATCTCCTCGGGAACCTTGCGGGAGTTGATGTCCAGCATCGAGAAGTCGGCGCGGTCGGCGAGCCGCAGACCGTACTTGTCCTCCGTGAGGGAGGAGATCCGGCCGGCCAGGATCTGCCGGTCACCGGTGAGCACGAGATGGATACCGACGCTCGCGCCCTCCCGCATCATCACCATGATCTGGTCGGTGAGATCACCGTGGTTCAGCTCGCCGAGGGTGGGCAGCCAGCCCTCCCAGCGGTCCAGGAGCAGCACGATGTGCGGCAGCCGCTCCGCCTCCGGCACGGCGGCCCGCTGCTCGCCGATGTCCGCGAACCCCGCGTCGGCCAGCAGCTCCTGACGACGGCTCAGCTCACCGGAGAGCCGGGACATCAGCCGCTCGACGCGCTCGGTCTGGTTACGGCCGACGACCGCACCGCAGTGCGGCAGCCGGGTCAGCGCGTTGAGCGCGCCGTTGCCGCAGTCGATGCCGTACAGGTGCACGTCCGCACAGGAGTTGGTGCGGGCCAGCGACCCCGCGATGGTGCGCAGCACCTGGGAGCGTCCGGTGCGCGGGGCACCGGCGATGATCAGGTGCCCGAAGCTCGCGAAGTCGACGGCGACCGCACGGCGGGCCTGGTCGGCGGGCAGGTCCTCGACACCGTAGGGGGCGGCGGGCAGCGTGCCCTGCGCCGGTACGGCCGGCACGTCGTCGAGCAGCAGCATGTCGTCCAGGGCGGGCAGCCACGGCGAGTGCTGGGCCGGGATGGCGAGCGCGGTGTTGGCCTCGCGCACGGCGTCCACCAGCACCTTCAGGTCCGTGATCTCGTCGTCCTCCTTGGCCTCGGACTTGGGCTTGCGCAGCGCGGCCCGCCCGAGGTCCTGCCAGGACAGCGCCCCGGCCCAGGGCGCGAGGGTCGCGGGGTCGGCCGCCCCGGGGCGCCGGCCGCCGACCCGGCCCGACTGGAAGGGGATCAGCGAGGCGTGCCCGAGCCGGACGTACGCCCGTCCCGGCGTGCTCTTCGCGATGTGCCCGGCGTCGGGCGCGTCGATGACGTCCGTCGACTCACCGGCGTCGGTCACGCGCAGCGCGATCCGCAGGTTGGTGTTGGCGCGGATCTCGGGGGACACCACACCGGACGGCCGCTGGGTGGCCAGCAGCAGATGGATCCCGAGGGACCGGCCACGCTGGGCGATGTTGACCAGCCCCGCGACGAAGTCGGGAAGGTCCCGCACCATGGACGCGAACTCGTCGATGACGATGAGGAGCCGGGGGACCGGCGGCCGGGACGGATCCCTCCGCACCAGGTCCTGGTAGTCCTCGATGTCCTTGGCGTCGGCGGCGGCGAGGATGTGCTCGCGGCGCTTCAGCTCGGCGCCCAGGGATTCGAGGGCCCGCTCCACGAGATGGGCGTCGAGGTCGGTGACCATACCGACGGTGTGCGGCAGCTTCACACAGTCCTTGAACGCCGAGCCGCCCTTGTAGTCGACGAGCACGAAGGTCATGTTCTCCGGCGTGTTCGCCACCGCCAGCGCGGCCACGATGGTCTGCAGCAGCTCGGACTTGCCGGAACCGGTCGTACCGGCGATGAGTCCGTGCGGCCCGTCGCGCCGCAGGTCGATGCCGAACGGGCCGTCGTACGACTCCCCGATGACCGCCATCGTCGACTGGCCGCCCATCCGCCACCGCGCGGCGATCGCGTCCCGGCTGGGCGGCTCCAGCTGGAGCACGTCGAGGAGCCGGCTGGCGGCGGGCAGCGCCGAGTCCTCGGACTCCCCGCTGATGTCACGCAGCGGCGACAGGGAGCGGGCGAGCCGGGCGCACCAGGCGGGGGAGACGAAGTCGGGCCGTACCTCGCGCTTGCGCAGCGCCCCGCTCTGCTCGACCCGCAGCCGCAACTCCAGCTCCTGCGGGGCCTGTTCCGCACCCTGCCGGTCCTGCTGGGCCTGCGGGTGCCAGGCCTGGAAGGAGGGGAAGCCGCCGGCCGCCTGCTGCGCCACGGCCGTCGCGGGGGCGTCCTTGGCCGCCACCGGCTCGGCGACGACGACGCCCTGGCACTCGCCAGGCAGGAACCGCTCCTCCTCGTCGAGACAGATGGAGCGCAGGGCCACCCCCGGCCCTTCCTTCAGCAGCCGCACCACACCCGGCATGGACCGCAGCCGCCGCGACCCGTCCCACACGATCACGATGTCCGGATCCGAGAAGGCGGGCCCGTCAATCTTGCTGCGCCCGCCCTGCTGGAGGGCCTTCTGCCGGCCGTCGAGGAGCTGGGTGAGCTCGCCGACGCGGGCGGCGACGGTCTCGGAGTCGGTGCCGATGAGCACGTTCACGTCCTGGCCGCCGCCGGGACGGGAGTGCGGCAGCCAGCGCACCCAGTCCCAGCGGGTGCCGGCGTCGTTGTCGGTGAGGACGTAGAACTGCACGTCCATCGGGCTGTGCAGGACGGCGGTCTGGGCGACCGCCCAACGCCCCATCGCGTGGGCCGCGTCACCGGGCCCGGCGACGCCGATGACCCCGAGGTCGCGCAGCGACAGGGCGACCGGGGCGTCCTCGATGTACCAGCGGACCTTGCGCTTGTGCTCGTCCTGCTCGGGGTCGTCGAGTTCGACCTCGGAGGGGACGCGCCCGGTGCCGAAGCGGATCAGCAGATGGTCGGCGTCGGTGCGGCGCCGCTCCCAGAGCCGGGTGCGTGGCCCCGTGCCGTACGTCAGCACGGCGGCGGGGTCGGGCACGGCGGCCCGCCGGTCGCTGCGTTCGGTCTTCAGGGCGTCCTGCGCGTCCTCCTCGATCCGGCCCTTGTGCTCCTTGTACTCCTTCAGCTGCTTGGCATGGGACTTGCGCCCGTGCTTCTTGTCCATGAAGTAGTTGCCGAAGAGCATGATCGGGCTCATCACGGCCATGATCAGGTAGTACCAGCGGTGGAACATGAACACCGAGACCACGGCACCGACGAGCGGCAGCACCGCCATCAGCCAGGGCAGCGGACGGGCCTCGTAGTCGCCGGGCGGGTTCGGGAGCGAGAAGTGCGTCTGGTGCTCGGCGGGGCGCAGCCGCGGGGGCCGGTTGTAGTCGAGCCCGGCACCGTCGTCGGACCACTTGAGGGCGGCGTTGGGCGGCGCGTACCCGGTGATCTCCAGCAGGGTGTTGCCGAGGGCGAGCTGGGAACCGAGCGGCCAGTCGCCCTCGCCCCCGAACTCCTCCCCGTCCAGCCGGGCGCCGTCGCCGTGCGTCTGGACTTTGCAGGTGCCGTCGATGGCGATGGTGAGGGTGGCGGCGCGGGCGGACAGCTCCGGGTCCTCGACACGGATGTGGCAGGCGGGGCCGGTACCGATGTCGTACCGCCCGACACCGAGGCGGTGCACGGCGCCGGCGGCGGGACCGCCCGCGACCCGGAACTCGACGATGCCGGTGGGCTCGCCGAGCAGACACCCGGCGGGGTCGTGCAGGCTGACGACCACGCCGTCGCGCAGCGGCGAGCCGACGACGGTGGCGGCGGCGTCGAGGGCGTAGCCGTCGACGTAGGCGAGCGGACCGCTCGCCTGGACGGCCGCGGCACCCCTCGGTGTTCCGATGGGTATGACCTGGGCGACCTCGCCGTGGTCCGGGTAGCCCAGACCGACCTGCCGGGCCAGCTCCCGGGCCACGTCACCGACCGTCGACTCGGGATCCGCGTCGAGCACGACGTCGGCGGTGGCACCGCCGACCGGGTCGACGACGGTCAGACTCAGGCGCACGTTCGTCCTCCTCGCAGGCCCGGCACATTCGGTGTGACCTTAGCCGGACGGGCTTTCCCGGGCGCAACGGGATTGCGCCGGTTCACGATTCCCTCGCACGAGGCCCCTGCGGCCACGTGCCTCCCACCCGTAGGATCTTTGCTCATGGGACGGCCGGGTCAGGACCGGCCGATCCATCGGAGCAAGCCACGGGGGCGAGCCCTGGGGCGGCCACAACACAACGGGAGGGATGCCGACATGGGCAAGGGCAAAGACACGGACCTTACTTATGCCGAGATGGAGAAGGTCGCCGGCGACCTGATCAAGGACATGCACGAGCTCGAGGACAAGATCAAGAACATCGAGAAGCGTGTCTCGGCACTGGTGGAGGAGGGCTTCACCACCCAGAAGGCCTCGGGAGCGTACGACGACTCCATGAAGGACTTCACGAAGGGCGCGACGAAGACGATCCAGGGCCTGCACGGGCTCTCGGACTTCCTGAAGAAGGCCAAGGAAGCGTACGAGCAGCTGGACGACCAGCTGGCGAAGCAGGCCAAGGGTTAGTAAAGTCCGGGGTCTTTGAACGACTGGGTGCGACGGAGTGCGTCAAGTGCTCCGTCGCACCCGGCTGTCAGGCCTCGGTGGCCTGGGTCTCGCCCGGCTGCGGATGACGCATCAGGTAGGTGTGCAGCTCGCTGCGCCACTCCTCGGTCGTGAGCGTGAGCCACGAACCGTCCTTGAAGCGCAGGAGCAGCCGGTCGTTCTCGAACGCGGGGAGGGGGTCGGCGAGGGTGGCGTCCCCGGCCGGAATCTCGGCGACGACCTGCATGAGTGCGTCCCGGCGGATGGACACGCGTGTGGGCGGAGCGGCCAGCAGGATGCGGTCCCCGGCAAGGGCGACCAGGCGTTGGTGGTGGGAGGAATGGCTGTACCACTGCAGGAGGAAGCGGCCGGCGGCCCCGTTCCAGTCACCGTCGAAGGTCTTGTCGAGACCGAGTTCGACGACGGCCTGGTCCCGCCGCTTCTCGTCGAGTTTCGCGGCGCGGTGGCGCTCCTGTTCCCCTGTGGTCGACAGCATGCGCTTGAGGGCCTCCTCACCGGCGCCGAGGAGACTCAGCAGCTTGCCGATGAACAGCAGGGGCGATCCCAGAGCGACGCCGAGCATGCCGAGCGGTCGTATGGAGGCAGGACGCAACGGCCCGGATCCTGCTGCCCTGTGTGCTTCGGCGGGCGGCTCGGGGATCTTGCCGATCGTGCACCAGGCTGCTGCGTCGGGCGATACGCCGAGTCGGTCCCGTACGGTGCGGTCGGTGCTCGTGGACAAATCCGTTCCACCTTCCAAGTCGTTTGCCGAAGGAAGTCTCGCGGCAGTGTCTCATGTCCATGATGGGGGATTTTTTCAATGGCGGACAGAATCAGGTACGACCTCGACATGATCAAGGGGTGCTCTCGGACGCTGGGCAAGCTCCACAATGAGTTTGATCAGCACGGGAACCCTGCGGACGGTTACGAGGACGAACTGGGGCATGGTGGCCTGAAAGACGCCTTCGACGAGTTCAGTACCACGTGGAAGAAGACGCGGAAGACACTGTCGAAGGAACTGAAGAAGCTGGCCGAGTACACCGGAGCCGCGGCCCAGAAGTACGAAGAGATCGACCATGAGTTGGCCAAGGCAATTGCCGATAACACGGGGAAGGGCAAGAAGTGAGCAGGCGATCCGGTGACTGGCCGCCGCTGTGGGACGAGGATCCCACTCCGGGGGATCCTGACGAAGTCGCGGCCCTCGGGCGTAAGTTGCGGCAGATGGCCGACATGATCGACGAGCAGGCACGGGTCATCAAGGCGCTGTCCTCGGTGGAGGGCTGGGACAGTGACGCCGGCCGGGCCTTCAACGAGATCGCGGACGGTGCCGGTGACCGGTTGAAGAAGGCGTTCGAACGGTACGACGAGGCGTCCAAGGCCGTGGGTACCAAGGTGGCCGAAGGTGAATCAAAGGAATTCGCCGGAGAGTTGCAGCGGTCTCAGAAGAAGGCCGACAAGGCCTTGGCGGATTACCGTGAGGCCAAGTCCGATCACGATCTGGCCGACCGGGAAGTGAAGAAGTTCACGGACAAATACCTCGTCAGCCAGATACCCGAGGCGGACAAGCCCGAGTACGAGCGCTGGGAGAGGAAGCGCGACGACGCGCTGCACCGCATCGGCCAGGCGCGTAAGGAAGTCAAGGACGCCAGGGACATCTTCGACGACGCCGGAGACCGTGCCGCCCGCCGTATCAAGGATGTGGTCCACCACGACGCGGTGCGTGACCCGGGCGGATTCATGAACTGGCTCGCCGACTGGGCGGACACGTTCTCCAACATCTCCGCGATCCTCTCCGTCCTCGCGGTCATCTGTGCGTTCATCCCGCCGCTGCAGTTCCTGGTGCCCATCTTCGCCACCCTCGCGGTGCTCACCAGCGCGGCGGCCCTGGCCGGTCACGCGTACGACATGACGGTGCGTGGTGGGAAGGTCAACTGGCTGAAGCTGGGAACGGACTTCCTCGGAGTCCTCCCGGGGCTCGGCGCGCTCAAGGGTTTCAAGGCCGTGTCCAAACTCAAGGGCCTGGCCAAGCTCAAGGCCTTCGGTAAGGCCGGTACCTGGGGTGAGGCTTCCCTCCGAGGGCTCGACGGTATCGGGCACAACTTCCTCAACGGCCTCAGCGTGGGCTTGACGAACAAGGTCCTTGCCCAAGGCCTCAAAGTCGGACAGAGGCTCAACATCGCCGGGCTGCCGGAGAGGTTCGCGCCCATCGGCGGAAAGCAGATCACCGCGGTCATCAAGGGGAACGGCCTCGCGAGCGCGCTCCACCGGATGTTCAGCGGTGAGAACGGCGGGACCACTGGTTACCAGGAGCCGGAAACGGCCAAGCCGACCCCGACTCCGAGCCCGTCGCCCCAGCCTTCGCCGAAGCCGTTCCACGCGGCTCTCGCCGCGTAGCCGTGGCGGTTCGAAGACGGTGCACACCGCATGAGAGGAGGCGATCCGCGTGAGCGACTCGACCGACCTTGACGAAGGGGAATTCGTCGGCCGCAGGGGCACGGATCCTGTCCGGCTCGTCCCCGGTGAGGTGATCGCCGCGGTCCCTGCCGCCAAGGCGCTCGCAGAACGGTCGGGCAGAGAAGTCCGCTTCGACTTCCTGGACGACGGAGCGGTCCTTCGTATGCTGCGGCTTCGGCACGAGGACGAGACCGCGATGTTCAACGCGGGGTTCAAGACCGGCGTTCCGTTGGCGATCACCGGCTTCGGCGCCGCGGTGTACTGGGGTGGCGTGGTCCAGTACTGGGAGTCGGACACCGCGCGTGTCGTCTTTGCGGCCGTGGCCGCCGGCGTCGTACTGATCCTGCTCGCCGTGTACGTACGCACCGCCGTGACCCACTGGGGCGACCCGGTACGCCAGAATCTCCGCGCCCGGGCGCGGAGATATCGCGAGCTGGCGCATCTTGCGCGCAGGGAAGGGGCGGACATTCCTGCCCACTATCCCCACTACGGGCCGTATCCCTTCGCGGCCACGTTCCATCCCGAAGCGGATGAACCGGAAACCATCGATGGAGAAGGCCTGTCGTGAGCGCCGTAGCAACTGAAGAGGATGTCCAGGGCTCGATCGGTGGGCCGGGCATCGATGTCCGCTGGATCATGCCGGAGGGCTTCTTCGAGATTCCGATGGACTCGGAGAGCCTGGAGGAGACCGCCGAGCAACTCGTCGAACTGGCCCGCGCCGTGATGCCGGAGGCCACCTTCGACGTGCAACTGGAGTGGGCGGTCATGGTCGCCGCGCACTACGACTCCTTCGTCGAGGCCGGCATCCAGTACTCCGGCTTCGTCCTGACAGAGGTCGACGGGGAGCGGTGCACGGCGACGGTTTCCGTCAGCATGACCGATCTGGACGAGAGGGCCGGCGCGCATCCCGTAGGGTTCCTGGGCTCGACGATGCGTCACCTCAGCATGGGAGAGGTCAGCGAGATCGAGCTGCCGTGCGGTCCTGCGGTCTCCTGCATCGGGACCCGGAAGGGGAGCCTTCCCGGCAGTCTCACCGCGTCCGGAGCCGACGAGCCGGTGGTGACCTCCTTCATCCAGGTCCAGATACCGCTCAGCAACGGGACGGTCCTGCTTCTGGAGATGGGCACCCCCACACCGCAGGCCTGGGAGGTCTTCTCGGCCATGTTCGCCGGCGTAGTGAAGAGCGTCCGCCTGTTCAACGAGGCGGGCAAGCCGATGGTGATGTCCTGATGACCGCGGAGCCCGACGCCACGGCACCTCCCAAGGACTATCGGCTCCTGGTCCCCCGGGACTGGTTCCGCATCGATCTCACCCAGGACCGCTGGCGTTCCCAGCTGAAGACGTTCGTGGACCACCAGGCCGAGGGCAGGAACGTTCCGGCGGAGCTCAAGCAGGAGGCTTGGGCCACCCTGCGCAACACCGCCGAGGCCGGGGTCAGAACCGGTGCGCTGGAGTTCTTCCTGAGACCGGAGCTGGAAGGCGGCGGCATCCTGCCCGCTTCGCTCATCGTCTCCTTGATTCCGCGCCCCGGGGGTCTGACCCCCCGGGACCTTCAGGAATCGCTCCAGGCGAAGCAACGGCAGAATCCGGCCGAGGTAGAGGTCTCGATCGTCGCCCTTCCGGCAGGGGAGACCGTGCAAGTCCTCGGCCCGACGACTCTGGACCTGTATGTCCAGATGCCCGGTGGCGTCGGCTATCTGGCCCTGGCGTTCGCGGTGCCGCTCAGCGGAGTGACCGGCCCCATGCGCAGACTCTGTGACTCGATCGCGGAGTCGTTGCGGTGGATCGCATGAGGACCACCGCTTCCGGGTCCCTCCTGACCGGACACCCCGACGCGGTCACATGGGTCTGATCAGCGGTTGACCGCTTGGATTTCCTGGACGGTGACGTCCTGTGTGGTCCCGAAGGTGCCGTCGGGCAGGTCTCCGCCCGCGCCGCCGGTGCCCGTCCAGGAGATCTGCCAGGTGATCGTCGCCCGGAGCTTGAAGACGTTGTCACCGGAGGAGCGCAGGTACCTGATTCCGCAGGGCGGCGTCTTGCCCGCGTCGCCCTTGGCGTAGGGCTGGCCGATGGAGTTGTCGGCGTTGATGGCGCACTGGCCGGAGGCGGGGAAGGTCTCGGCGTCCGTGGTGCCGGGTTCGAGTTTGAGGGAGACGGGCTTCGCGGTGGTTGTGGCCTGGATGCCGAAGCCGGGGACGTTGATGGCCGCGGTGGCCTGGACCTCGTCGAAGACGGCCTTGTCGAGCCAGGCCCATGTCGGCAGGTTCACCTTGGTGGTGGTCTCGGGCGCGAGGGTCACCTTGGTGTCGGGCAGTTGCATGCGCTGGTACGCGAGGGCGGCGAGGATCTCCGGTTTGATGGCCTCTTCGTACCGGGCCGGCGGGGCGTCGCCGTTGTCGACCCAGAAGGGGAGGTCGTTGCACGAGCTCCGCTTGAGTACGTCGGGTTCATCGGGATTCTCGACGGCGGCCCAGAACATCCCATCGCCGTCCTTGTCGACGTTGTAGTCCTTATAGCCGGGGGTGTCGGTCCAGCCGTACTCGTCCTCGTAGTGACGCTGCATCTCGCCGATCGCCGCGCCCGCGGTGCCGCCCATACCGGGCGTGTTCTTGGCGCTCTCGATCTGCTCGGACATCTTCTTCTTGAAGTCCTTGGCGCCGAGGTAGGGGGCGTACCAGCAGGGCGGCGGCGTCCAGTTGACGTCGGAGGACGTCACGTTTCCGGTGCTGCCGTTCTTGGTGACGGCGCCGGAGTACTGGATTTTTGCGGCGGCGTAGATGCTGGTGTCGTCGGCGCCGCCTTTCTCGTCCGAGCCGCCGCCCTTGCCATAGTCCACCGGCTCTGCAGCGGAGTTGGGCGCTGCCAGCATGAGAGCGCTGATCGCCAGGACAAGGACAGTGGCGCTGTTACCGAGGGGCGTACGCCGTGATCCGTTCACTGGCACTGCTTCGCTCCCGTCTCGACATACACCTTGGACGCCTGCCAGAGGCTCTCACCCGTGGCGACCTTGACCATGATGATCTTGTAGTAGCCGTAGTCCTTGAGGCTGGGCTTGGTCTTCAGAACCTTTCCGGTCTTGACCTCTTTGCCGTAGAACTTGCTCGCGTCCGAGCAGAAATCGACCTCTACCGAGGTGCCGTTGGAGGCGGAACGGGTGGTGGCGTCGTAGTGGCGGCGCGTACCAGTGGCGGTCCAGCCACCCTTGATCCACTCGTTGATCTGTACGGTCGCGTAGTTGAGCCCGTCGCCAGTGGCGTACGCGGCCAGGGACGCATCCTTGGTCGATCGCTTGTCGACGCCCCGGTAGATGGAGCGCATGAAGTTCGCGGCATCCTCCATCGCCGCCGCCTCGTTCTTGTCCTTCGGCTTGGCCCAGTCGAAGACCAGGTTCATGTCCTTGGGCAGGGACAGGTCCACGCCGTCCGGCTTGTCCTCTGCTGCGGCTCCCGAGGCGGATGCCGAAGCTGTCGGCGTCTTCGTTCCCTGGTCGGCGCCGGCGATCTTGTCGTTGTCGCCGGCTTTGTCGTCCCCACTGCCGCAGGCGGTCAACAGCAGTGCTGCGGTTGCTGCCAGCGCGGCAGCGGCGGGCAAGGTACGGCGCTTCACAGTGAACTCCCCGTGAGAAAAAAGTCCATTCAAGAGACCCGACGCTATCGGGGAGGTTCTCGGTTTCGCCAGCGCGAACTTCCCTGTGAATGGTGATAATTCTGGGCGCATGGGGTGCTCGGAGGGGTGACCTGTGTCCTGATCGTGCCCGAACGGGTGACGACTCGGATGTGTCGGGACGCCGTGCCCGGCCACCGTGAGGTGCGAGTTCCGTTTCGCTACCGCGGTGCCGGCCGTCTCGAGTAGGCGCACGAGGGTATGCAGATGTGTACGGCACCGGTTCGGCGGCGTGAGCGATCACGGCTGGTGAACCACCATCCAGCGAGCGTCGTTCAGGGGATCGCGGTTCAGGGCGGCGAGGAGATCCTGTGCCGCGATTTCCGGTTCTGTCCGATCTGTCTGGACGGTGGCCACGGTGAAGGCGCATCGGACGACACCGCCGCCGTCGGTGGAGAACGGGTTCGGCGCGGAGTATGCGAGCCCGCTGTCCGACAGCTATTCGGCGATGGCCTCGAAAAAGGAGCCGCGGGGATCCAGGCCGTCTCGTCGCCCCGGGAGAACAGCTCGCGCGCGAAGGCCTGGGCGAGTGCGGCGCGTTCCTCCGAGGTGCCGTCGAGTGGGAGCGTGGAGAAGCCGTCGAGGGCGACAAAGTTCATCGGAGGTAAAGGGTTATTCAAGGTAGCTGGCGACACCTTGCGAACTGAGGTTCGCCAACGTGAACAACCAGAAGCCGGGCGGCCGAGGGTATCCGTGCTTCTTTGTCGCGCTTTGTGTTCGATCGGGTGTGCGGAGAGAGCAGCAAACTCAGTGCCCCGTAAGGGGCCTCTCGAGCCTCCGGTGCGGCCGAGGCGGCCGGAGCGGACACGGCGGCAGCTTGTAACGTGTGTGCTGCAATGGATCGGTCGGCAGTCGTCGTACGCGTGATGAGCAGTAGGCTCCGACGGCTGCATTGCAAAAGCGACTTGTGCCATGGCAACGCACTCTGGGGTATTGGGGGATACCGGACATGTCCAACGGCGATCTCGTTCTGAGCCTTGCCGGCCTCGACGACCTGGCGGGACAACTGCGTTCGATCAAACAGCGCATGGACGACACCGGCCAGGTCGACCGCAAACTGGGCAACGGAGAGCTGGGCTCGAGCGCGGCCTTCGACGCGATGGAAGACTTCATGCACGGCTGGAAGGACGGCCGCAAGGAGATCGACGTCGGCCTTGAGAACGTGGCGAAGATGGCGCAGGAGATCGTCGACAAGATGACCAAGCTCGACGTCGATCTCCGGAACGCCGTCCGCAAGCACGAGAAGGGCGGCAAGGGTGGAAACTGAGGCCTCCCGCGCCGATGAACCCGCCGCCGAGGACCCGTTCGCCGGGGCGGCCCCCGGTGATGTCATCGGCATCAACATCCAGGTCCCCAGCACGTGGTACGAGTTCGACGTCCACCCGGCCACGGTGAACCGCTCGATCCGCGAAGTGGTGGCGGAGCGGGTCAAACAGCGGCCCGAGTTGGCCGAGCACCAGGCCGATCTGGTCAGGACCTTGAAGAAGGTGGCCCGCGAGGCCCGGAAGAACAACGTCGTCTACTCCGGCTCCATGTGCGAGATCGTCGACGACGAGTCGATGGTGGCCAGCCTCACGGTCAGCGTGAGCGCGGCGGTGAACGAGGCCACCGGCGAGACCGCCGTCACGGGACTCGACACGCTCATGGGTGTCCTGACACCGATCGCCCCCGGCCGTCGGCCGACCGATCCGTGGCGTCGCGTGCGCCTCGTGGAGTTGCCGGACGCCGGCCAAGCCGCGCGCACCGAAGGCATCGAGGACATCGAGATCCCCGACGACAACCGCAGCTACCGCGCGGTCGTGATGCAGACCCTCGTCCCCTTCCCGGGCGGCAATCCGAAGGTCGCCGTCATCAGCGCCAGCACACCCCAACTGGCCCTGGTCGACCCGATGCTGGAGCTCTTCGACCTCATCACCAGCACCTTCCGCTTCGTCTACCGCGCCGAACTCGACACGGGGAGCTGAGCTCAATGGTCCGCCCTGCCGACTGGCACAACCTCGACCTGCACGACGACCCGACGCCCGGCGATCCGCACGAGGTAAAACTCCAGGGCCAGCGGTACAAGACCTTCGTCGAAGACGTCGCCGCGGTCCTCAGGGGCATGCGCTCCGCCTCGAAGGACTCCGTCCTCAAGGAGTCGGCCGGCAAGGCCATGGAGGCGTTCAAGGAGCAGATCGGGAAACTGCCCAGCCAGTTGCAGAAGCTGCACGACTCGTACGAGATGGTTTCGGGCGCCCTGGTGACCTACGCCGGGAAGCTGGAACACTCCCAGACGACGGCGGACCACGCACTCGCGAAGGCCCGGACGTTGCGCGGCGACCTCTCCCGGGCTCAGTCCCGGCTGGCGAGCGCCACCACCGCGGCGAACAACGCCAAGTCGGCACAGGGCAAGCTGAACAACCCCACCGGCAGCGCCCCCGCACCCGATCCGGAGAAGGTCCGCAAGGCGACGCGGGACGCCCAGCACGCCAACCAGCACCAGAAGGCGGTGCAGGGCCAGGTCGACAGTCTGAACTCCCAGCTGGCGGAGCTGAGGACGAAGGCGGAGAACGCGGGCAAGGACCAGGACAAGGCCGCCACGAAACTCGTCCACGACATCCACAGCGCGTCCGACGCCGGGATCCACAACAAGAAGTGGTACGAGAAGGTCGGGGACTGGCTCGGTGAGGCCTGGAAGGGGCTCGTATTCTTCGCCAAGATCTTCGTGGCCGTCGCCGGTATCTTGCTGCTCTTCGTCGGCGGTCCGCTGGTGTGGTTCGTTCTGGCGGCAGCTCTGATCGTGCTGGCGGACACCATCGTCCAGTTCTCCCAAGGCAAAGCAGGCTGGGGTGATCTCCTATTCGCTGCGTTGGACTGCATCCCGCTGGTCGGCAAGGTCGCCATGCTGGCGAAGGCAGGCAAGTTCATGTCCGGGTTCAGGATGGCGCTGAAGGTCAGGAAGGCGGAGATTGCCTTCGCCCAACTGGTCAAGGTGTGGCGCATGGGCGAGGACCTCAAGGGCTTCCGCCAGGTCGGCTTCGCGTTTGCCAAGGGAGAGATGAAGACGACGCTCAAGGACGCCCTGAACGGCGGCTGGAGCGAGGTGCAGAAGAATGCCCTGCAGAACCTCACAGGCAACGTCGTCGGAGCCGGTACGGGCACGCTGGTGAGCAAGGGGTTGTCCAGCCTGCCCGGCAAGCTCTATCGCAGCAGCCTGTTCAACATGGACCGAAAGCAGTTCGGTAAACTCAATATGGCGCTGAACGGCAAGAGTGTATTGGGTACGAGTACGGTCGGTGCGGCCCAGGGCTTTGTGACCAGCTTGACCCGGGCTACTGTCAACACGGCTTTGTTCGGCGCCGATTTTGATACCAGCGGTGTCTTCATGGATACCGTCAGTGGCGGTGGTGGAGGTCTTGGATACAAGCCGGGTATCCTGCCGGCCAAGGCAGCCCTCAGCTCTTGAGATCGTTCAGGGTGTTCTGGAAGCGCGCCATCGCAGCCTCGACTCGCGGGCGGATGGTGATGTTCTGAATCTCGCCGCTGTCCGAGAGCTCCGTGAAATCCGTCGCCTCCGTGATGTGGTCGAGATACCTGTCCGTGAATTCTTGCACCGCCGCCCAGACCGCCTTGGTCACAACCTCGGGTGCAGCCTCGTCGATCACCGTCCGGCGGTGCGAAATTGTCAGTTTTCCGTGCTTGTCGAGCTTGAACTTCAGTGAAAACACTGGGTCCGTGAAGTTGAAGGTTCCCCGGCCGCGCCTGAGTAGGGTGCCCAGACCGTCCAGCAGGTCGGGCAGCACTACGAATACCTGGATGCCCAGGCCGCCGTCTTCGTCGCGACTCCGCGAGGAGGCTTGCCCATTCGACCCTCGGACCTCGAGATGGCCGAAGGTAAGCCCATCTTTGACGTCGTCCTGCCCGTCGATCATGGTGAAGTGAAATTCCGGCATGATGCCTCGCTTACGCTGGTAACTGCGCCAGATGGTTTCTTATCGGGACGAGGGCCTGTTTCGGAAGGCTCTCCACACGGCGTAGAGCAGTTTGCGCCGTTGCTCCTCTTCGGACGGTGGGGCGGTGATGCCGGCTTCCTGCGCACGTCGCCAGGCTGTTTCGCTCACTGTGCGAGGCCTGGCGCCGTACCTTTCGAGGTGCACATGCTGAGGGCGCACGGCCAGTAGCCGCCGATGGCCAGACAATGCGACCACGCAGGCGTACCGTGGATCACCCGCGAACGCGAACCCCGCCGACCTGGCTTCCTCCACGGCGCGCCGCCAAGACCTGCCCGTGCCATATCGCCGGAAGGCCACTTGGATGTTCTTGTGTGGTTCATCCGGATCAGGGAGACGGAAGTACTCGATGTCCGCAGGGGATTTCCCAAGCGGAGGGCAGCGCTGCCAGGGATATGCCTTCAGTACGGCTCTCATCTTGCTGAGATGTTCCCAGCGCACGGAGACGAGACCGATCCCCACCACGATCACAATGACGACCGGGACGCAGAAGGCGATCGCGAGGGCTTTACCCACCCAGTCCTCCGCTGTCGACAAGAGTGCCGAACAGCCCAGAAAGCAGAGAATCCAGAAGACCAGGTTCATGAGTGAACGGCGACGCTCCTTCCGCCAAGCACGGACGGTCGCCGGATCGGCGAAGGCCGTCTCGGGCACATGGTCGGTCATCTACTCATCCTCCCCGGTGAGGTGCTTGTGTTCCTTCGGAGACTCCGTCCGAGGCACGTGAATGCCTTGGAAACACCGGCTCTGACGCTATCAGCGCCGCTCCTGGATCTGGTTCCATGGGCCGTGGGAGCCCGAGTAGTGCAGGCTGCCCCGCTTGATCAGCGGTTCACGGCTTGGGCTTCCTGATCCTTGACGTCCTGGTCGTTGCTGAAGGTCCTGTCAGGCAGGTCGCCGCCCGTACTTCCGGTTCCCGTCCAGGTGATCTCCCAGGTGACCGTGGCCTGGAGCTTGTACGTCCCGTGCCCCGACGATCGCGGGTACTTGATGCCGCAGGGCGGCGTCTCGTCGGCCTTCCCCTTTTCGTGCGGCGCACCGATCGAACCGTCGGCGTTGATCGCGCAATCGCCGGAAGCGGGATAGGTCTCGGCGTCGTCGTGGTGTCCAGGAGGTTCCTGTGCCCGAGACGTTGTCCCACGGACGAACCGGAGCCGTTCTTCGAGGTGTCGTAGGAGACCGCCGCGTAGAGAGTGTCGTCCTTGAGGCCGGTGTCCTTGCCAGTATTGGTCGTGGCCTTGTCGGTAGGGCCGCCGGCGAAGGCGCTGTGAGCCGGAGCGAGAAGCAGGACGGCGGTCAGAGCGGCGATGCCGATCGTGTGACGCCTCACGCCTTGCACTGCGTGGCCTCCTTCTGTACCTCGATGTCCTCAGCGGTCCACAGGCCCGGGGCCTCCTGAGACGCCGTCATGACGATCTCGAAGTAGTAGTAGTCCTTGTTGCTGGGACTGGTCTTGAGGATCTTCTTGGACTTGACTTCCTTGCCGTAGAACTTCGAGTCGTCGTCGCAGAAGGCGACGGAAGCGCGCTTGCCGCCGGCAGCCAGATCGACCTTGCCCTGCGAGTAGCGCTGGACCCCCGTGACGGTCCAGCCGCCGTCGATGTACTGCTTGATCTGCGTCTTGGCGTAGGCCTGAGCGGTACTGCCGGCCGTGGAGTAGAACTTGTACGCAGCGTCCTCCGCGTCCTGCCGGACGACGCCGTAGTTGATGGCCCGGATGAAGTTCTCCGCGTCTCCGAGAGCCGCAGCCTTCTTCTCCCCGGACGGCTTGGTGATGTCGAACGCCATCTTGAAGTCCGAAGGGAACTCCATGGTGGGACGGTTGATGTCCGCCACGTTGTTCGACGCGCTCGGGGATGCCGACGTCTCGGCGGCGTTGGTGTCGGCCCCCGCGATCTTGTCGTTGTTGTCCTTGGAGCTGTCGTTCCCGCCTCCGCACGCCGTCAGCAGCAGGGCCGCGGTGGCGGCGAGCATGGTGGCAACGGGCAAAGTACGGCGCTTCACAGTGGACTCCCCCTGAGAATGAAATTCGTCAAGGATGCAGACGCTATCGGCGAGGTTCACGGTTTCGCCAGAGTGAACTTCCTTGCAAAGACATGCAGTTCTCGGTATATCAGATGATATTAGTGTGGGGTGTGTCCCGATCTTGCTCGAACAGGTGGCGGCCCCGGTCGCCTTGAAGTGGCGTCCGGAGCCGTTACAACGCCCGGCTCCAACTCGTGCTCGTGACTGTTCTCGGCGTCGCCCTGCCCACCCAGTTCGAGGCGGTCGACGCCGGGTAGAGCTACTCGTCGCGACTCACACGGGCGTGGTCCGTCATCACCTGTCGGAAGCGGGTGTGGCTCGCGCGCCCGGTGTGGCGTGGAGCCCGCTCACGGGCGGCTTCCTGGGTGGCGAGGAGCCCTGAGTGCGCATTGCGGTCGGGGGGGCAGTGCGCTTCGAAGGTCGCGCCGGCCTCCGAGGTGTGCCGGATGGTGCGCGGGACGTAGCGGTAGGCGGTACGCGGGGTCATAGGGATTTTCTCGACTCGCTGTAGTCCCCGGTGTTGGGCGTGTGGGTCTCGGTCAGTCGTGTGCCGCGTGACTCCGCCACCCGCAGGGCGTCGTTCAGGCACTCCGCAAGCCGGATTCCGGCGTACCGCACCTCGGTGTACGGCGATGCGGGATCGGCCAGCACCTTTCGGGCGCAGGTGAGGACGTCCGCGCTTGCCGACAGCTGTGCGGCCTCGATGTCGTCGGCCAGGCGGGAGAGGTAGCCGCCCTCGGTGCCCGGTACGAGGTAGCAGGGCTTGCCCTCGGGGGACGGCCAGGGCAGGAGGCGGATGGGGGCGGCCGACTTCGGCTGCGTCATACGGCTGCTCCCTGTGCGCCGATCAGGTGTTGGTCGAAGTCGATTCCGAAGTCGGCGGGGAGTGCGAGGGCGAGTCGAGGTTGTGTCTGCTGGGAGCGTTCCTGTTCCCGTGCCGTGAGGTAGGGGCGGGTGAGGGCGGAGGCGGTTCCGTCGAGTGGGAAGTCGAGGCCGTAGGGGGAACGGTGGGCGGGGAGTGGTACGGGCTTCGGCCAGGAGTCGGTGGGGGTGGGTGAGGTGGAGTGGAGTTCCGTGCTGTGCCTGCGCTGGCCCGTGCCGGGGGTGAGCAACAGGCTCAACCGGTCGAGGATCCGGTGGATAAGGTCGTACATGTCGACGCTCCTTCGAAGCGTTGGCCGTGCCCTCGGACCGTTCCAGCGGTCGCGGGGGCTTTCCCTGCCTCACCGTAGGGCACATGTAGATACCTGTCTATAGCTATCTATTTAAAGGGACTGCTATGCGTGTAGCTATGCCCCTACGTACAGTCTGGCCGTGTTCGAATTTGACCCCACCAGACCCAAGTGGCAGCAGATCGCTGAAGTGGTCCGAGCGAGGATCGCCAGTGGCGAGTACCCCGTGCGCGGACTCATCTCAGAAGTGAAGCTGGAGCAGGAGTTCGGGGTGTCTCGTGTGACCGTGCGCAAAGCCACCGCTGCCCTGCGGGAAGAGGGTCTCATCACCACGACGCCGGGCATGGGGTCGTTCGTCGCAGAACGCTGACGGCGACTGGCGGTTCTGCGGTGCGGCGAGGCCGCAGCACACGGGGCCTTCGAACGGCGAATCATAGGTGGCCATCGTTGGTCCGGCTTGGCATTGGCCATAAGTGATGATCATGGGCATGGGTCAGCCACGATGCCTGGGATACCCCGACTCCACACAACTCAGGACAGGCCGGGGACTCCACGAAACCGGGATCGGCTCAGTACCCCTCCTTTGAGCTCCCTTTGCGGTCCGTTGGTTGTGGCTCCGAAAACCCTCGCCCCACAGTGACCGTGGCCGTCTGCGTCCTGCGGGGCGGCTGGATGCGCAGGTATTCACGGGGGTAGTAGTGGCGGATCACGTCAAGGTGTCCACGACCGAGTTGCGGGAGATCAGCCGGTCGGTCGCGAAGTTGAAGTCCAGCTTTGAGCATGCGAAGGATCTCGTCGACTCGTACGGCTCCGAGATCGGGTCCGGTGATGTGGCCGGTGCGCTTGGTGACTTCGCGGACGACTGGAAGAAGAAGCGCAAGCAGCTCTGCGACGGACTGGAGTTTCTCGGAAAGACCGCGGGCGAGGCCGCCAAGGCCTACGACGGGGTCGATCAGCATCTCGCCGACGCGCTGCTCAAGGCCCAGTCGGGGGACAAGTGAGCGATCACGACTTCTCCGGCGTGGACTGGCAGACGGCCCGGTACGACGACAAGGAGTTCGCCCCCGGTGATCCGTATGAAGTCGCCCGGCTCGGCAAGCGGATCTCCGACACCGCCAAGCTGATCGAGGAGCAGGCCGGCAAGCTGAACAACCTCGTCGACGGGAACGGGTGGGACTCCGACGCGGGCAGGGAGTTCACCAAGAAGACCGGGGACACCGTCAAGCTGCTCGGTCAGTCGCATCAGCGGTACGCGGCGGCGGGGGCGGCGCTTGGTTCCTCCGTGCCGTACGAGCCCATTGCCGACCAGGTGCGGGAGAACTGGGCCACTGCTCTCAACCACGCGCAGAACCGGGTCCGTTCGGCGCTGAAGAAGGCCGCCGCTGCCGATGCCGACAGCAGTAACTACCAGAGGCAGATCGACCAGCACCCGTCCAGTGGCGACAGCCATCCCGACAAGCAGAAGCTGAAGCGGCAGAAGGAAGCCTCCGACGGGGAGCTCGACGCCGCGAAGCGGGAACTTCGGGCCGCGCTCGACTACCGGGACACGCAGGGCGGGTACGCCGCCAAGGCGATCCGGGACGCCATCGACCACGACGGGCTGAAGGATCCCAAGCACCACTGGTGGGACAACTGGAAGGACTGGGTCGCCGACATCGGGCACTGGGCGGGGGTGGCCGCGGCGGTGCTGGGCGTGCTGGCCCTCGTCCTCAGCTGGGTGCCGGTCCTCGGCGAGGTGCTCGCCGCGCTGGCGCTGATCGCCTCGGTCGTCGCTCTGGTCTGCGACACCATCTCGGCACTGGACGGCAAGGGCACCTGGCTGGACGTCGCCATCGACGCCATCGGCGTGCTGTCCTTCGGCGCCGGGCGGGTCCTGGGGACGACGGCCAAGGAGGCGGCGACGGCCGCCCGGGGCGCCTCCGCGGTCAAGGACCTCCAGCTGGCACGGGAGATCGGGCTGAATCCGACGGCGGCCCGCGAACTCGCCGAGACGCTCAACGGGGTCAAGGCCGGCGAGATCGGCAAGGCACTGTCCGAAGGGCCCACGAAACTCCTGCCGCGGATGCGCTCGGTGGTCAAGGAGTCGCTGAACCTCAAGGCGTTCGCGACCGACATCCGCGATGCCCCCGCAGTGCACAGGGCGGCCGCGGCGTTCGCGGAATCGGCGCCCAAGCTGTCGGAGGTCGCGGACTCCTCGTTCAAGACCATGGCGGGTCAGGCCAAGGCCCTCTACTACGGCAGCCAGGTGCTGCCGCTCCTGGCCGGCTGGTCGAACCTGGCACACACGCACCCCGGCGAGCCGTGGGGCACCGGGCCGAACTTCCTCCAGGGAGCGAAGGAGATTCCGGGCATCGGGGCCGGCGGCACACCGTTCTACAACTGGCACTGGAGCACCAGCGGCTGACCCGGTCGGCTGTCAGGAATCCCAGAGCGGAAAGAGCAAGGATCACGTGGCGAGCGAGGACGAGCGGTCCGTCGACGAACTGTTCGCGGAACTGCCGGAGAAATGGCAACGGGCCCTGGAAGAGGCGGGCATGGGGCTCCCGGAGCTGCGCCGTATCGCGGCAGGCCCGGACGGCATGCGGCGGGTACGCACCATCCTCGCCGAGTTCTCCGAGACCACCACCGGTCCCCGGCCGGCGCGGACCGGGTACGGGTACGGGTACGGCGGCGGAACGCCGGTGTGGCCGTGGGCCCGGCTACTGCTGGTGGCCGCCGCCTCGGTCGCCGTCTGTCTGCTCTCCAGCCTGTTCATCGGCAAGGCGGCGGCGTTCGTCGGCCTGCTGCTCGGGCTGCCGGTGTTCTGGGTGGCCTTCAAGACCCGTGACTCCCGCGGGGCCCCCGTCGCCCGGTATGTCACCGCGGCCGCCTATCTCGTACTGGTCCTGGTCGGCTCGTACTTCGCCAACGCCTGGTATTTGCAGCTGCGCGGGGTGGAACAGACGATCACCATCGCCGCCCCGACCCATCAGTGGACGCACGGGACCCGTGAGACGTACTGCCGGGTCCGGCTGCGCGACGGGTCCGTCCACGAGGTGATCGACAACAAGGAGAACTGTGCCGACCGGGTCGGGCGGACGACCACGGCCGTCGTCGACCCGGCAGGCCACTACAAGCCCTCCCTCGGCACCAAGTCCGACATCGGCGGCGTTCTTGAGGGCTACGTCTGCCTGGGTGCCGCCGCGGTGCTCGTGCTGGCACCGGTGACGGTCGTGGTCATGGGGCGGCGCAACCGGTACGGCCAGGCGATCGGGGCAGGGGCAGCGGGATGAACGGCGAGATGGCCGGTTCGGCGGATGAGGCCGGTTCGGCGGATGTGGCCGGTTCGGCGGATGTGGCCGGTTCGGCGGATGTGGCCGGTTCGGCACCCCCCTCCGACTACCGCCTCGCCGTCCCCGAGGGGTGGGAGCGGATCGTGCTCGATCCCGACCGGTGGCCGCACCGGATCGACAAGCTGGTCAAGCGCGGTCTACGGCGTACGAAGGCCGGTCCGCGGCTGGAGGCCGCGCTCGCGGAGCGGATGCGCGAGCAGGCCGAGGCGGCGCACGCCAACGGCGGGGTCGAGATGTACGTCATGAACCGGATCCTCGGCCAGGTCCCGGTCTCCGCCGGCCTGGTCGTCACCCTGCTGCGGCCGCCCCCCGGCACCGAGGCCGGCGACCTCGGGGACGTCGCCCGCTCCCTCGCCCTGCGGGGGACCGCCGAGGACGTCACCCTCGTCGACCTCCCCGCCGGCCCCGCCGTACGCCACTGCTATCTGCGCCGCCCGGCCGCCGACGACCCCGACGGCAACAAGCTCGCCGTCACACACCTGGACGTCCATCTCGCCGTCCCGCACAGCGACCAGCGGCTGCTGCTCTCCTTCTCCACGCCGATGGAGCCGCTCGCCGACGCCTTGGTCGGCCTCTTCGACTCCGTCGCCCGTACTCTGCAATGGATGGCCTGATGCCCGAGTTCGCCGCGTCCACGGTGCGTATGAGGGTGCCCGAGGACGCCATGTCCCTGCCGGTGCGCGAGGCGAGGGTCGACCTGGACGCGTGGGCCGCGGAGGCGGCCGCGCGCCGCGTCGGTCCGGACGACGACGAACCCCGGCTCCGCCAGGCCCTCGCCGCCGAACTGCGCGAGGCCGCCGCGGACTCCCGCGAGCGCGGCCCGATCACCGCGCTGTCGTACGTCCCCGAGCCGCGCCTCGGCGAACTCGCCCGGATCGAACTGTCCGCGCTGGTCGCCGACGACACGTACCCGGCCATGACCGTCGACCTCCTCCAGCGCTACCTCGCCGCCCCCACCCCGGTCTCCTACCGCCCGCCCGAGGCCCAGCTCCGTACCCTTCCCGCGGGCCCGGCGGTGCGCGTACGGCACGCGTACGTCCAGGACGCCGGCCGGGACGGGCTGGGGACGGTGCTGGAGACCTGTGCGTACGGGATCCGGGCCGATGAGACGTGGGGGCTGGTCCTGCTCACGTCCTGGCGGGCGTTGGCCCGCACGGACGTCCTGTGCGAGCTGACCGACGAGCTGGCGGAGACCGTCCGGGTCACGCTTTAGCCGCGTCGGCACGCCGGGTCAGGATCACCAGCGTCCACACCAGCACCACCGCCGAAGCGAGCGTCGAGGCGATGCCCACCGCCCACAGCCACGGGTAATGGGCGAACACCCAACTCGGGTTCACCGAACGGTGTTTGCGCTTGCCGCTGTCCATCGCGTCGAAGGCCAGGGAAAGGAAGGCCAACAGCGACGCCACCGACAGGACGGCGAGAACCGTCCAGCCCAGGGCGTGGGCCGGGCGGGTCTTCCAGGTCTTGCGGCCCACGCCGTCCAGTGCCCGGAGGAAGAGGGCGACCAGGAGCGGTGCGGCCACGCCGAGGCACACCGCGAAGGCGTACGCCCCGCCCGGCCAGTTCCGTGCCGCCCACCGCCAGGCGTCGTCGCCCCAGAGCATGGTGCCCAGCGCCATCAGGACGATCCCGCCCCCGATGCCGAGGAACATCAGGCACCCGAAGAGACCGTCCAGGTCCTTCTTCTCCTTCTTCCTGACGGCTCCCCGCACGCGCAGCGCGGCCGGTGCCGCCTTCGGGCGCCTGGGCTTGGCCGATCCCCCCACGGTGTACCTCGCTTTCGGTCAGCCGGCGTTCAGACGGCGAAGCAGGGACTCGCCCTCCAAGGACGTCAGACGGCACCAGGAGCCGTCCGTGAAGGTGATCCTGAAGTCCCGCCTGCCGGCACTGAACGGTCGCCGCTCGAGTGCGGCGACCGTGCTGAGGTCCGTCTCCCAGAGGACTTCCTCCCAGGGTTCCCTGGGGTCCTTCAGCCCGCCGAGCACCAGCAACCGGCGGTCGGTCAGGGCCAGCTCCGTGATGTCCGTGCCGGGGCGGCGGGCCGGGTCGAGCTGCCAGGGGAGGGTACGGGCGATCGTGCCGGGGGCCGCCCACAGCACCGGGAAGTCCGTGTCCTCGTTCTCCGGGTCCTCGCTCCTGCCGAGGCCCTCGGGCTGGGCCGGGCTGCCTCCGAGGAGTCCGAAGACGATGGTGAGCAGGAGGGCGAACACCGCCACCACGCCGTCCCACACCACTCGGTCGAACCACGAGCGTCGGCGATACGTCGGCCCCGCCGGCCACCCCGCCAACTCACCCTGGATGTCCCGCCGTTCCGTGTCCCGGAACCAGCGCCGCCCCTCGACCCGCCCCGCGGCCCCGGTGGCGAAGGACACCCGGCCGCGCGTCACGAGCTCCTCGCCCTCGGGGGGCTTCCAGTGATGGCGGTACGACGGCTCGATCACGGCCCGGCACCCTCCCCGTCATTCATGCCGGCGAACCTTCACCCGGCCGGCTGATCCTATTCGGACGCCGCTGCCGGCAACCGCCGTCGCATCCACGACAGTTCGGGCACTGCTGCCACGAACCGTCCGGGCCGGGACCGCCACCACGCGCAGGGCCGGCCCCGTCCGGCACCCGCACCCGCCAGGCAAAAATCATGGCATGCGTCGGTCAAGCCGACGTGAGTGATTCGTGCAGGCCTCATGGGTGCGTGGTGAGGGCTCCTGGCGTGCAGGGTGTGCGAGCAGGGCGTTCGGGATTCGCCGGCGCACAGCTCGACCCGTGTCCGCGTCCCCCTACTCCCAACTGGCCCAAGGGCCTCCCTCGTTGCAGATCGCAACGACGATTTCAGTGAGGTCAAGGAGTCCGGCCGCGCCTTGAGGGGCTTATGTGCGGCTGATACGGTGCGATCGCTTGACACTCACCCCGCGGCGGAGTAATCGGCCGATTCGGGGTGATTCGTGTGGAGTGTCCGCTTTCGCGGTGTGGAAAGCGTTGACGGCATTTCAGAGTTCTTGACAGACAAAGTCTTGGCTGTAACGGGGAGCGGTTGCGTGAAGATCCAGGAGCGTACGGGGGCGGGCGCCGGTCGTTCCGCCGGTCCGGTTCAGCCTTCGGCCGGTGACCGGCTTCCCATGGCGCCGCGCGAGCGCAAGCCGGCGCTGGCCGCGCTCGCGGTGCTGCTGATCCTGCTGGGCGCGCTGGGGGCTACGACGCTCGTGCTGCAGGCCGGCGACCGGGTCGAGGTCATCAAGATCACCCAGGAGATCCCCGCCGGGTCCTCGGTGAACAACAGCAACGTGACCTCCGTGATGGTCGCGTCCGACGACAGCATCAACTACGTCAAGTGGTCCCAGCTGGACGGCCTGAGGAAGCTGAAGGCCCTCAACACCATCCCGGCCGGTGCCGTGGCCGTCGGTGAGATGTTCGGCAGCGGCACCACGCTGGCCGCCGGGAAGGCCACTGTCGGCCTGTCCCTCAAGGACGGTCAGTACCCGGCCGGGCTCAAGATCGGCGACGTCGTCGCCGCCTACCGCGTCAGCAGCAACGGCTCCTCGTCCTCCGGCAGCTCCTCCTCCTCGTCGTCCTCCGGCAGCGACTCCCCGATCGTCAGCCAGGCCAAGGTCAGCTATGTGCCGGACAAGAAGAGCAGCGACAGCGATCTCGTCAGCAGCACCAACCTGGCCGTCACGCTCACCGTGAGCGGCGACGAGGCCGCCTCGCTGGCCCAGGCCGCCGCCACCGGTTCGGTCGCCCTCGTCCTCGTACCCGGCAACGGCAACTAGAAGGCGGCCCACCCCATGGCGCTCATCGCAATCGCCGCCGACAAGGGTTCCCCCGGCGTCACCACCGCGGCCGTCGCGCTGGCCGCGGTCTGGCCGCGCCGGGTCCTGCTCGCCGAGGCCGACCCGGCCGGCGGCGACCTGGTCTACCGCAGTGCCGCCGCGCACGGCGGACCGCTCAACCCCAACACCGGCATGCTGTCCATAGCGGCCACGGCCCGACGCGGGCTCGTACCCGACCAACTCTGGGATCACGTACAGCCGTTGAGCGGCGGGCTCGAAGTCCTCGTCGGGCTCGGGATCGCCGAGCACGCCGCCGGTCTCGCCGGGCTCTGGCCCACCCTCGGGCACGCCTTCGCCTCCCTCGCCGACTCCCCGAACGCGCCCGCCGACGTCATCGCCGACTGCGGACGGATCAGCGGCGACACCCCCGCCGTGGAACTCCTCCCGCACGCCGCGCTCGTCCTGCTGGTCTCGCGCACCGAGCCCGAGGCCCTCGCCCGCGTCCGGGACCGTGCCGCCGCGCTCGCCCAGAAGCTGCACGGCGGCCCGCGCGGTGCCGCCGCCCTCGCGACCCCGCTGATCGGGGTCGTCCTGATCGCCGACCCGGCCGGCTCCGGCAAGCTGGTCAACCAGGTCAACGACATGCTCGTCCACGCCCAGACCGGTGCCCGGGTCGTCGGCACCATCGCCGACGACCCCGCCGGCGCGGACCAGTTGGCCGGCCGCAAGCGCGGGCGCCTCGACAAGTCCCTGCTCATCCGCTCGGCCCGCAAGGTCACCGCCGACCTCCACCAGCAGTACGGCGCCGCCTGGTCCGTACCGACACAGGCGCCCCATGCGGGAGCCGGCCGATGACCGCTGTCGACCACCAGTTGGTCAAGCGGTTCCGGCAGGACGCCGGCGACCGGATCGCCGAGCAGCGCCGCCAGGACCAGACGTCCGGCGTCACGCCGATGTCCACCGAGGACGAACGGCAGTACGCCCGCGCGGTCATAGCCCAGATCCTGGAGGAGTACGCCCGCACGGAGATCAACGCCGGGCGCACCCCGCTGGACGCGGAGACCGAGGAGCAGTACGCGGCCGCCGTGCACGCGGCGCTCTTCGGGGTGGGGCGGCTGCAGCCGCTGCTCGACGACCCCGAGGTCGAGAACATCGACATCAACGGGTGCGACCAGGTGTTCGTCGGGTACAGCGACGGGCGGGAGGCCACAGGGGAACCCGTCGCGGAGACGGACGAGGAACTCGTCGAGCTCATCCAGGTGCTCGGCGCCTACTCCGGTCTCTCCTCCCGGCCCTTCGACTCCGCCAACCCGCAGCTCGACCTCCGTCTTCCCGACGGCTCCCGGCTCTCCGCCGTCATGGACGTCACCCGGCGGCCCGCGCTGTCCATCCGCCGCGCCCGCATGGGCAAGGTCTTCATCTCCGACCTGGTCGGCAACGGCACGCTGACGCCCGAGGTCGCGCACTTCATGGCCTGCGCCGTGCGCGCCCGCAAGAACATCATGATCGCGGGCGCCACGAACGCCGGTAAGACGACGCTGCTGCGCGCCCTCGCCAACGAGATCCCGCCGCACGAGCGGCTCATCACCGTGGAGCGCGCGCTGGAGCTCGGCCTCGACACCTTCCACGACCTGCACCCGAACGTCGTCGCCTTCGAGGAGCGGCTGCCCAACTCCGAGGGGCAGGGCACCATTTCGATGGCCGAGCTGGTCCGCCGTTCGCTCCGTATGAACCCCTCCCGGGTCATCGTCGGTGAGGTCCTCGGCGACGAGATCGTCACCATGCTCAACGCGATGTCACAGGGCAACGACGGGTCCCTGTCGACCATCCACGCCAACAGCTCCAGCGAGGTCTTCAACCGTATTTCCACCTACGCCCTCCAGGCCTCCGAGCGGCTGCCCATCGAGGCCAGCCAGATGCTGATCGCGGGCGCGGTGAACTTCGTCGTCTTCATCCAGCGGCGCAACAACTACCAGACCGGCGGCCGCCTCCAGCGCATGGTCACCTCGGTCCGTGAGGTCAACGGCGTGGACGGCCGGGTGCTGTCCAGCGAGGTGTTCACGGAGGCCCATGACGGCCGGGTCGTACCGCATGCGCCCATAGCCTGCCTGGAGGACCTGATGGCCTACGGCTACCAGCCGCACGGGGCGTGGGGGTGACGTGACATGAACCTGGGTTCCCTCGGCTCCATGGGCGGGCTCTTCTCCGTCTCGGTCCTCTACGCCCTCGGCTGCGGTGTCGCCGTCGGCGGCGGGCTCGCGCTGCTGATCCTGGCGGTCCGCGGCCTGCCCGCCAAGCCCGACCACGAGAAGCAGAAGGCCAACGAACGGGCCGCCGAGCTCATCCGGTTCGCCGGTCAGCGCGGTTCCCTCGCAGCGATCGTCGGGCTCGCGGTGCTGCTGCTGACCCGCTGGGCGGTGGCCGGTGTCGCCGCCGGTGTCCTGGTCTTCTTCTGGGACAAGCTGTTCGGCGGCGCCGCCGAGGAGCGGGCCGCGATGAAGCGGGTGGAGGCGCTCGCCTCCTGGACCGAGTCGCTGCGCGACACCATCGCCGGCGCGGTCGGCCTGGAGCAGGCCATCCCGGCCTCCGCCCGCGCCGCCGCGCCCATCCTCCGCCCCCACCTCGACGCCCTCGTCGACCGGCTGCGCGCCCGCACGCCCCTCCCCGACGCACTCCAGCACCTCGCCGACGAGATCAACGACGCCTCGGCCGACATCATCGTGGCGGCGCTCATCCTCAACGCCCGCCTCCGTGGCCCGGGTCTGCGCCAGGTGCTCGGCGCGCTCGCCAAGTCGTCGCGCGAAGAGGTCGACATGCGCCAGCGCGTGATGGCCCAGCGGGCGTCCACCCGGCGCTCGGTGCAGATCGTCGTCGCCGTGTCGGTCGCCTTCGTCCTCGGACTCGCCGTCTTCAACCGCGACTTCGTGGAGCCGTACGGCACCGCCGTCGGCCAGCTGGTCCTCGCCCTGGTCTGCGCCCTGTTCGCGCTCGGCTTCTGGTGGCTGCGCAAGCTGTCCACCATCGAGACCCCGGAACGGTTCCTGGTCCGCGACCAGTCCTCCGTCCAGTTCGTACGACCGCCCCGCACCGTACCCGGGCAGCCGGGCCAGCAGCAGCTGCCCACCGAGGAAGGAGTACGCCGATGAACCTCACGATGCCGATCCTCGTCGGCGTGACCCTCGGACTGGGCGTCTACGCCCTGATCCGGGCCCTGATGCCGTCCAAGCGCAGCGCCGTCGCCCAGGTCGCCCGGATCGACGCGATGCGGGCGCGCGGCGCGGCCTACGAGTCGGCGCGGGGGACCCGGGACACCGGCCGGTTCGGCTCACTGCGCGCCGACGTCGGTGAGCGGGTCGCCGAGTTCTACCGGCAGCAGGGCTGGGAGCAGCGCTCGCTGCGGGCCGACCTCGCCGTCCTGGACCGCAGCTGGGAGAAGTTCCTGGCGACCAAGGTGCTGCTCGCGGCCGGCGGAATGCTCTTCGGGCCGTTCCTGTTCGCCGTCGTCTACACGATGGGCTTCGGCCACAGCCCGGTCATCCCGGTCTGGCTGGCCCTGGTCTGCTCGGCCCTGTTCTTCTTCCTGCCCGACCTGGAGGTACGACGGGACGCGGCCGAGAAGCGCCGGGACCTGAAGCGGGTCATCGGGGCCTACCTCGACCTGGTGTCGATGAGCCTCGCCGGCGGCCGCGGTCTTCCCGAGGCGCTGATGGCGGCCGCGGAGATCTCCGACGGCTGGGCCAACCAGCGCATCCGCAACGCCCTCTCCGACGCCCGGATCACCGGCGTCAGCCAGTGGCAGGCCCTCGGTGCGCTCGGCGAGGAGCTGGGCGTGGAGGAGCTGAAGGACCTGTCGGCCTCGCTGGCCCTGGTCGCGGACGACGGCGCCAAGGTCCGTGAGTCCCTCGCCTCCCGCGCCGAGACCATGCGCCACCGCGAACTCGCCGAGATCGAGGGCAGCGCGGGCGAGAAGTCCCAGTCGATGCTCGTCGCCCAGCTGCTGCTGTGCGCCGGCTTCCTGGTTTTCCTGATCTTCCCGGCGGCGATGCGGGTGTTCCAGGTGTGAGCTGTTCCAGAGACCTTCGACAACTGCTGATTCGATCAAAGTAACGGGAGAACCCACCATGAGCGGACGGAACCTGACCGGGAGGAACTTCAGCACCGGGATCCCGGCGATGGACTTCCTCGTCACCTTTCTCCAGAGCCGGGTGCAGCGCGCCCGCTCCGGCGAACTCGACCGCGGTGCCTCCGCCGTCGAGTGGGTCATCATCTCCGCGGTCGTCGTGGCGATCGTCGGCGTGGTGGCCGCCATCATCAACGCCGCGCTGAGCGACGGAGCCAAGAAGGTCGGCGACTGCATCAAGGGCGCCAACGCGAGCGGGACCTGCTGAGCGCACGTACGACAAGGGGGATGACGGGGGTGACGGGGATGTCTGTGGGCGTGAGCAGAGGCCTGCGCGGCTGGGTGCGCCGCCGGGCTGCCGCCGCGCGCGGTGACTCGGGCATGACCGCGATCGAGTTCGTGTTCCTCACCCCCGTCCTCTTCTTCATGATCTTCGCGACGGTGCAGTTCGCGCTGTACTTCTTCGCCGACCACGTGGCCCAGGCGGCGGCCCAGGCCGGCGCCCGCAAGGCCCGTGCCACCGCCGACGCGGAGCCCGGCGCCTGGCGCGGCGAGGCGCAGGACGTGGTCGACTCCTACATCAGCCAACTCGGGCCGCAGCTGGTCCTGTCGCCCGACGTGAAGATGCTCCAGCCGGAACAGAACACGGTCGGCGTCGAGATCTCGGCCCGTATCCCGACGGTGTTCCCCGGCCTGGACCTGACGGTGCACGCGCAGTCGTCGGGGCCGGTCGAGCGGTTCGTGGAGGACAACTAGATGTCCGCTCACCACGAAGCGGCCCGCGGCGGAGCCGCGGACGACCGGGGGCTGTCGACCATCGAGGTCGTCATCCTCGCCCCGGTCATGATCCTTTTCATTCTCGTCCTGGTCGCCTTCGGCCAACTCGTCGACGGGCGGGGCGCGATCGACGGCGCCGCGCGCGACGCGGCCCGGGCCGGGTCCATCCAGAAGGACCACGGCACGGCCCTGTCGGAGGCCCGCAAGGCCGCCGAGGCCGACCTGTCGGACGTCTGCTCCGGCCCGGTCTCCGTCGTCCAGACCAGCGCGGGCTTCGAGCCCGACACCATCTTCACCGTCCAGGTGAGCTGCGAGGTGCGGGGTCTGGCCATCCTTGGCCTGGACATCCCGACCACCCTCACCGCGAGCTTCTCCTCGCCGCTGGACCCGTTCCGGAGGTCGACGTGAGCGTGAGCATCGCGTTGCTGCGCACCTGGTGGACCGCGCGCCGGCTCCGCCTCGACGACCGGGGCTCCGGCGCCGGCGCGGTCATCATCTTCGCCCTGGTCTTCCTCTCCCTCTCCGCCTTCGTCATCGACGGCGGCCTGTCCATCTCCAAGCGGGAACGCGCCGCCGACATCGCGGAACAGGCGGCGCGGTACGCGGCGCAGGACATCGACAAGGAAGCCCTGTACGAGAACCAGGGCGCCGCGCCGATCAACTTCCAGGACTGCGACGCCCGGGTGAAGACCTTCGCCCGCGAGATGGACATGTCCACCGCCGACATCGCGGGCACGCACTGCGTCGCCGCCGACGCCCAACAGGTCCAGGTCGAGGTCCAGTTGACGTACGACCCGGTTTTCACGGGCATGTTCTACGGCGGCGCCGTCGTGGTCCACGGCCAGGCGACGGCGGAGAACGAGGTCGGCGGCTGAGGGTTACCGGGCCGACGGCTGTCGCGGCTTCTGCTGCGGGACTTGGCCGTTATGGTTGCCGTTGCCGTTGCCGTTGCCGTTGCCGTTGCCGTTGCCGTTGCCGTTGCCGTTGCCGTGCCCGGGTGTGCAGTCGTCGTCGGCGGGTGGGGTGGCCGGGGCCGGGTCGGGGTCCTCGACCGGCGGGGTGTCCACGGGAGCCGGGTCGGTCGGCTCGGCGGGGGGAGCGGGGTCGGTCGGCTCCACCGGGAGAGTCGGTTCGGTGGGTTCCGCCGGGGGAGCCGGGTCGGCCGGAGGAGTCGGTTCCGTCGGGCCTGTCGGGTCCGTGGGCTCGGACGGCGTCGGCTCGGCCGTCGCGGGCGGCGCGGTCTCGCCGCCCCCCTCGCCACCCGAGGCCTTCCCGCCGGGATCCGACGCGGACCCACCGGTTTCCGACGGCCGGGTGACGACCGTACGCACCTGGTCGGCCGTATCCCCGGACCCGCCCGCACGCTCCGCCCGTGCCGCCGCCCCCGCACCGCCGCCCTTCCCGGTCGCCGCGGGCGCGTCCTTCGGCACCACCGGCGTCCCGGCCACCGGCACTTGGGTCACCGGTGCGTCTGCGACCGGCGTCCGCTGGGCCGGGACCGAGGCGGACCGGCCCGGGCCGAGTATGAGCACCAGTGCCGCCGCCCCGGCCACCATCGCGCCCGCCGCGACCGCCACCGGCGCCTTCGTACCGCCGATCGTCGTGGCCTGCCGTACGCCGTGCAGCAGCCCGCCCCCGCCGCCGTGCGCGCTCGCGGCGGTGCCGGAGGTGAGGGCGAGCAGGAGCTTGCCCGCCGTACCCCCGACCGCGAACACCAGCAGGGCCGGGCCGACGAGGGCCGGGAGCCGGTCGTTGGCGGTCATCAGGGCGGCGAGGCGGGCGCGGCAGTCGTCGCAGGTGTCCACATGGGCGAGCAGCCGGTCGGACTGCCGTTCCGTCGCGGTGCCCCGCACGTACGCCGGCATCCGGCTCCAGTGGACCTGGCAGGCGGGGTCGTCCGGCGCGCCGCTCTGCGTGCGCAGGAACGCCTGCCGCATGCCTTCGCGGGCGCGGTGCAGCAGGACGGCGGTGGCGCCCTCCTTGGTGCCCAGCTGCGGCCCGATCTGCGCCAGCGGCTGCCCTTCCGCCTCGGCCAGCCACAGGGCCTTGACCCAGCGTTCGGGCAACTGGGCGAGCACGCGCACGAGCAGATCGACGGAGGAGACCTGCTCGGCCGGGTCGTCGCCGTGCCGGCCCGCCTCGGCCTGCTCGTCCTCGTGCGGATCCCGGGGCGTCTCGCGCACGGCACCGCCGGCGGCGTACGCGAGGTGCCGGACGGTCGTCATCAGATACGCCGACACGTTGTCGATCTCGTGCCCCTCGGCCAGCCGCCGCCACACCCGGAAGTGCGCCTCGGCGACGACGTCTTCGGCGGCCCACGCGTTCCGGGTGAGGGAGCGGGCATACGCGACGAGACGCGGCTGCTGTTCCTCGTAGATCCGGGCGTAGGCGGTGGTGCTGATGACTGCAGAGGAACCGTCGTGCATGGCGGAACGCTCCAGTTGCCGGCGTGGGGCGGGGAAAGGGCTTGCCACTGTAGATGGCAGAACTTTCAAGCAAAGTTTCAAGCACCTCGAAAAGTGACACATGTCACTCAACTAGCTTGTGTTTCCCGCGTAATCAAACGGACGCCGGGCGCTCTCACAGTTACGACGACCTACGCCGCACCCCACCGCACCCGGAGAAGCCCGTGCCCATCACGCTCGAACAGCCCACCGGCGCCCGCCTGCTCACCGCGGACGAGCAGGAGGTGGCGGTCCCCGCGACCCTCCGCTACACCTCGGCCGACCCGCAGGCCGTGCACTTCGTCTTCCCGCCGTGGATCTCGCTGGACGGCGAGGAGGTCACCTGGACCTTCGCCCGCGCCCTGCTGGAGGAGGGCCTGGCGGGACCGGCCGCCGTGGGCAACGTGCACGTCCGCCCGCACGGCCCCGCCCGCACGGTCGTCGAACTCCGCGCGGAGGAGGGCGTGGCGGCGATCAGCTTCGCCACGTCCGCCCTCACCCGCTTCCTGCTGTCCTCCCTGAGGGTCAGCGGTTGACGGACTGGATCTCCTGGACGGCGATCTCCTGCGTGGTGTCGAAGGTGCCGTCGGGGAGCTCGCCGCCGGTGCCGCCGGAACCGCGCCAGCTGATCTGCCAGGTGACGGAGGCCTTCAGCCGGTACGGCGTGCCGTGGGTGGCGTGCAGGTAACGGACGCCGCAGGAGGGGGTCTTGTCCGCGTCGCCCGGCCGGTACTCGGTGCCGATGGAACCGTCGTCGTCGATCGTGCAGTTGCCGGAGGCGGGAAACGTCTCCGCGTCACCGGTGCCCGGGTCGAGGTGCAGGGCGACCGGCTTGGCGGTGGTCTCCGCCCACAGGCCGGTGCCGGGCAGCTCCGCGCGGACCCTGACCTCCTGGAAGCGGCCCTTGTCCAGCCAGGCCCAGGTCGGCAGGTTGACGGTGGACCTGGCGGCCGGCTTCAGCTCGACCGCGGTGGTGGGCACCTTGATCTTGTTGTAGGCGTAGTCGGCGAGGGTCTCGGGCGTGGGCGCGTCCGGGTCGTCGGGCACCTGCCCGGCCGGGACCCAGAACATCAGCTTGCTGCACAGCGCGCTGTCGTCGATGGTGTCGATGCCGTCGGGGGCGACTCCGCGCCAGAAGCGGCCGTCCTTGCCGAGGTTGTAGTTCTCGTACCCCGGGACCGCGGCCGGCTCGGTGAAGATGGTGGTGGTGTCCTTGCCGTCCTTGAAGTGGTCGGTCCACAGTCCCTTGCCGAACCACGCGGTGCGCATACCGACATCGCCGTCGCCGACGCGCTCGGAGAAGTCCTTCAGCTGCTGCGGGGTGAAGACGGGCTCGTACCAGCACTGCGGCGGCTTCCAGTCGACGTCCGTGGCGGTGACGGAGCCCAGCTTGCCGCCGGTGGGGCCGCTGATCCGGGTGACCTTGATGCGGGAGTAACTCGCGGAGGCGGAGAGCTCGTTCCCGTCGGCCCCGCCTCGCGTGCCGGTGCCCTCGTCCCCGATCGCGACGGCGGGCGTGGCGCCCAGCAGGGCCACGGCGAGCGACGCGGCGAGCACGGGTATGCCCCGCAGGCGCGGCTTCACCGGGAGCACCCGCCCCGCTTCGAGTG
Source organism: Streptomyces sp. NPDC058683 (assembly GCF_042716195.1). NCBI lineage: Bacteria > Bacillati > Actinomycetota > Actinomycetes > Kitasatosporales > Streptomycetaceae > Streptomyces > Streptomyces sp. NPDC058683. The sequence goes on along the minus strand of NZ_JBHXSK010000022.1, from coordinate 102,569 downwards.
GACGGACGTGTTCTGCCAGACCCCCTGGGCGCTCTTCGCCATCGAGACCGTGTAGACGACGTAGGGGTCGGTGCCCGCGGGATTGCCCGCTTCCTTCCCCGTCCTGCGGTTCTTCGTGTACGCCTTGCTCTCGTCCGTGCAGTAGGTGACGGACGCGCCCTTGCCGCCGCCGCCCACGACGACCTTGGGGCCGAAGACGGGCAACTTGCCGATGACGGTGAGGTTCTTGTCGGTGTACGTCTTGATCCACGCCCTGGTCTGCCCGACGACGCCCGCGCTGTCGTAGAAGGGGACGTCGGTGCTGTCGGGGTCGTTCGCGATGATCGCCGCGTACCCCGCCTTGAGCTCTTCCTTGGCGTCGTCGAGTACCGCCTGCTTCGCCGGATCGCCGCTCGTCCAGTTCTCGAACGTCAGCTGGAAACTGCTCGGAAGGGTGATCACCGGGCGTTTGACGCCGGACGCGGCCGACGATGTTGAGGCGGACGCCGACGGGCTGCCGGACCGCGTGTCCGCGCCTTTGATGTCGTCGGTCCCGCCGTCGCCACCGCTTCCGCCGCAGGCGGTCAGCAGGAGGGCCGCGGCGGCCGTCAGGATGGGCAGGGTCAGGGTGCGGCCGGCCACGGTTGAGTCTCCCCCGGAGTTCGACATGTGTGCAGCTGGGAACGAAGCTACCAGCGGGGTATGACGGTCCCTTGTGTGCTGGTGGGGGGTTGTGTGGGGCATGTGGAGAGGCGGTGTGCGGACCGGGCGGCGGTAACTCCGGCCAATAGGACCCCGCTTGATGAAAGGGGAGGAAACGGGCCGCCGTTCGCCGTTCTTCCCTTCGACGCTGTCGGTGCCAGTCAATAGGATCGTCAAGGGGACCTCGATAGGCTCGATGCGCCCCCGGCCCACTCCTTCCACACACGACCCCAGGACACCCGCCATGGCGCGACGCAGCACATCAAGCTCGACGGGAAGACCGACGGGGAACCCGTCGGGTCCGCGGAACCGGACCCCGCAGCCGGTGCGGGTGCGACGGCGTACGTTCGGGGACTTCGTCAAGGCCTTCCTCGCCTTCGTGGCGCTGCTCGCGCTCGTCGTCGGCGTCCCCGGCGCCCTCGCCGTGACCGTCGGCTGGCCCCTGCCGCACAGCGCGCCGACGATGGGCTGGCTGTCGCAGCCGATCGGCGTCGACACGTTCCTGAACATCCTGACGGTCATCGTGTGGCTGGCCTGGGCCCAGTTCACGGCCTGCGTGCTGGTGGAGGTCAAGGCCGCCGTCTCCGGCGTCGGCCTGCCCAGCCGGGTCCCCGGCGCCGGCCCCAGCCAGCTGCTCGCCCGGCAGCTGGTCGCGGCCCTGCTGCTGGTCGGCGCCACCGCCGCCAGCCTCACCCCGGGCCTGTCGCAGCTCGGCCACAGCATGGAGGGCAACCAGAAGGGCACGGTGGCCGCCGCCCAGGCGACCCCCGGCCTCCTCGCCCAGCAGCAGGAGCAGGCCAAGAGCACCGCGGCCGCCCTCGCCGAGCAGGCCGGCCATGCCGCCGCCCAGGCCCAGGCCGAGCACGGCTCCACCGCCACCGCGCACGGCGCGACGAAGTACTACCGGATCCAGCCGCCCGAGGGCCGCCACCACGACTCCCTCTGGGAGATAGCGCAGCGCCACCTCGGCGACGGCCGCCGGTACAAGGAGATCTACGAGCTCAACAAGGACCGCATCCAGCCCGACGGCTCCCGGCTCTCCGAGGCCAGCCTCATCCGGCCCGGCTGGATCATGGAGATGCCCGGCGACGCCCACGGCGGCGAACTCGTCGCGAACCCCGACGCGCATGTCTCGCCGGAGGTCCGGCAGCAGATCGGCGACTACGCCAGGACCGGCGACCACGCCCAGCAGCACCAGCAACAGCAGCAGGGCGGGCAGCACGCGGGCGAGGACGGGGCCACCGCGCAGATCTCGGTGCCCAGCCAGCGCCAGGCCGGCGACGCCGGCACACCCGCCCAGGCGCACGACGCCTCCGGCCACTCCTCCTCCGGATCTGCCTCCGGGTCGGTCTTCGGGTCTGCCTTCGGGCTGTCCGAGGCGCTGCTCGGCGCCCCCCTCCTCGCCGCCGGGCTGCTCGCCGCCCTCGGCCGCCGGCGCCGGCAGGCCCTGTGGCAGTCGGCGCTCGGTGCCGTCGGCGGCCGGCGCGGCATGGAGCCGCCGACCCCGACCGGCGACGCCCAGGACGTGCAGGACGCGCTCCTGGTCGGCGCGGATCCGGAAGGCGTACGACTGCTCGACCGGTCCCTGCGCGGACTCGCCGCCGCCCTCACCGCCGAGTCCCGTTCGCTGCCGGTGGTCTACGCGGCCTGGCTCAGCCACGGCGATCTGCATCTGCAACTCGCCCAGCCCGCGGGCAAGCCCCCCGCGCCCTGGCAGCTCGGCCAGGACCAGACGTTCTGGACGCTGTCCCGCGCGGACGCCGAGCACTACGAGGACACCGACGCCGCGGCGCCGTACCCCGGCCTGGTCAGCCTCGGCACCATGGACGACTCGCGGCTGCTGCTCAACCTGGAGGCCGTGCCCGGGATCGTCTCGCTGAGCGGCCGGGAGGCCGACCGGGCCGCCGTGTTCGCCTCGGTCGCCGCCGAACTCGCCACCAACGGCTGGTCGGACCGCATGACCATCACCCTCGTCGGCTTCGGCGCGGACCTCACCCCGCTCGCCCCCAACCGGCTGCGCCATCTCGACGGCGTGGAGGCGCTGTTCGAGACGATGGAGGCGGAGACCCGGCAGCGGCGCGGCGCACTGGGCGCCGCCGACCACCACTCGGTCCTCACCGGCCGCACCGGCCCGGCCCAGCACACCCGCTGGGCGCCGAACCTGGTGCTGCTCGCCACCCAGCCGTCCGCCGAGGACGCGGTGCGGCTCGCCGAACTCGCCGCCGACGCCGCCCGGCTGGGCATCGGCTACCTGGTCGGCACCGAGAGCGCCGACCTGCCGGGCGCCTCCTGGGCGATGGAGATCACCCCGGACGGCAAGCTCCTCGCCCCGCTCCTCGGCCTCGAACTGGACGCCCAGCTGCTGCCCGCCGTGCAGCAGCGCGCGGTCGTCGAACTGTTCGTCGAGGCCGACCCCGAGCGCGACCCGGACGGGCCGACCAACGCCCCGCCGTTCCTCGTCGACATCAGCGAGCAGGGGCGGCCCGCGGTGTACGCGCGGCTGGTGGGACCGTACGAGATCATGGGCCTCGACACCCCGGACGGGGACCGCAGCGCGCTCCTCCACGAGGCCCTGGCGCTCCTCCTGCTGCACCGCGAGGGTGTGCACCCGCGCGTGCTGTCGTCCGCGCTGTGGCCGCGCGGGGTGACGGAGGACGTCCGCGACGCGCTCCTCGAGCGGCTGCGGGCCTGGCTGGGCACCGACCCGGACGGCAGCCCGCGGCTGCGCGCCGACGCCACCGGCCGACTCGTGCTCGCCAAGTCGGTGGTCTCCGACCTGGACGTGCTGCGCTCCCTCTACTACGAGGCCACCCAGGGCAAGGGCGTCGACAGCCGCGCGGTCCGCGGCCGCCTCCTCACCGACGCGCTCGTGCTCGTCCGCGGCCCGTTGCTCGCCGACCGCGCGGAGGGCCGGTACCGCTGGCTCACCCACGAGATCATCGACGCCCAGCTCCCGCTGCTGGTCGCCGACATCGGCCTCGCCCTGTCCGCGTTCCACCTGGAGAAGGACCGCGCGGAGAAGGCGATCGAGGCGCTCGGCGCGGCGCTGAGGACCGCGGCGGCCGACGAGCGCCTCTGGAACGAGCTGCTGCGCGCCACCCACGCCACCGGCGACCCGGACCGCGTCCGCGCCCTCGCCGCCGACCTCGTCACCCGCAGCGGGGCGCGCGGCCTGCCCCCGCGCACCGAGGCCCTCCTCGACGAACTCCTGCCGACCTGGCGCGACGGCGCCGCCGCGACCGGATGACCGTCCTGGACCTCGCCCTCCCGGCCGCCGCCGCCCTCTGGGGCGCGGCGGCCGGCACCCTGCTGCCCCGCGCCGCGTACCGCTTCTCGGCACCGACGGGGGAGCAGTGGCGCACCACCTGCCCCGCGGGCCACCCGCTCAGAGGCTGGCTGGGCCGCGCACGCTGCACGGAGTGCACGACGCCCGAGGGGGCGCAGTCCTCTCCCCTCACCCCGGCGCAGGCGCCCGACCCCACGCCGGCGCCTGACAACCGCCCCACACCGGCACCCGACGACAACTCCGCGCCGGGCGCCCACCCCACCGCGCCGGCGCCCACCGGCGGCTCCACGCCCGCACATGCGGATCGCGGCGCGCCCGGCGCCCACCCCACCGCGCCGGCGCCCGACGGCAACCTCGCGCCAGCGCCCGGCGACAGCCCCGCGCCCGGCGCCCACCCCACCCCGCCCGCGCCCGGCGAGCCGCGCACGCCCCCCGCTCGCCCGCGCGCCGCCTACGGCCCCCGCACCACCCCCCTCGCCGTCGCGACCGCGCTGGTCTGCGTAGCCCTGGCGCTCGCCACCGGTACCCGTCCCGAGCTGGCCGTCTGGCTGGTGCTCGCGCCGGTGGGCGTGCTGCTCGCGGTCGTCGACTTCCGGGTGCAGCGCCTCCCCGACCCCCTCACCCTCCCCCTCGCGGCCGCGGCCCTCGCCCTCCTCGGTGGGGCCGCGCTGCTCCCCGAGCACGCCGGCGACTGGCTCACCGCCCTGTACGCGGCCCTCGCGCTCGGCGGTGCCTACTTCGTCCTCTTCCTCATCAACCCCGGCGGCATGGGCTTCGGCGACGTGAAGCTCGCGCTCGGCATGGGCGCCGTCCTCGGCTGGTACGGCTGGCCCACCGTGCTGCTCGGCACCTTCGCCGGCTTCCTGTTCGGCGCGCTGTACGGCGGTGCGCTCGTCGTCGTACGGCGGGCCGGGCGCAAGACGGCGATCGCGTTCGGACCGTTCCTGATCGCGGGCGCGTTCGCGGGGCTCCTGGTGGGGGCGTACACGGCGTAGCCCAGGGCACGGGCGTACGGACACATCACCCGATTCAGTGATTGTGTCCTGCCTCCGATGATCGCGATCCTGGTGGGGCGGGCCGCGTGAGGCGGGCCGCGTGGAGCGAGCCGCAGGGTGCCGAGCCGCACGGGGCGTGGTCGGGGATCGGGGGAGAGCCGTCATGGGCGTACGGAAGATCGAGCAGGTCGTATCCCGGTACAACCCCGTCTTCGACGTGCCGAACCTGAAGTTGGGCTACGGCCGGGACAAGAACATCTATCTGGTCGTCGGCGGCAGCCCCGACGGCCGTCTGCTGCGCCTGGCACCGGACGGTACGCACCAGCGCTTCACCCGGGCCGGCGCCGCCGCGCTGCTCGCCACGGCCGACGCGGCCGGGGTGATCGCGATCGCGGAGCACCACTTCCAGCACCGGGTCGTCTTTTACGACAAAGAGCTCAACGAACTCGGCCACTACGACGACTTCGCCGGTGACGACACCCTCGGCTACACCTCGCCCTCGGGCCTGGAGGCGGCGGAGTCCGGCGTCTTCTACGTCCTCGACCAGCATCGGCGGCGCGTGCTCGGGCTGCTGCCCGACGGCACCCTGGACCAGGAGATCCCCCTCACCGGCCTCCCGGCCGAGGCCGTCTCGGCCGGTGGCGCGGTCGGCCTGCGGGTGGCGGAGCACGCCGGGCGCATCTACACCGCATGGCCGAAGAAGGACAGCCCGTCGGGGTTCGTCTGCGCCAGCGACCTCGCCGGCAGGTGCCTCTGGTCCGACCAGGTCAAGGTCTCGGGCGACCTCTACGGCGGCTTCGACACGACCGAGGACGGCGACCTCCATGTGATCCTCAAGGGCACGGGCCGGCAGCCGCTGCGGATCTACCAGCCGGACGGGCAGAAGACGGACGGCGCGATCGGGCTGCCCGGCGACGGCTACGAGGTGCAGCACCTGCGGCTCCGCGAGGGCAGGTACTACGTCAAGCGGAACGACCCCCGCTATCTGTTCGAGGTGTACGACACCGCCGGCGGCAGGGACGCCACACGCGTGGAAGCCGACGTCGAGCGCCTCACCGTGGAGTACGACTCCGATGTGTGGGCCGCCGGCCGGCCGATGCCCCTGACCGTCACCCACACCCCGGGCCGCTGGCCGAACCGGCCGCGCTTCCGGGTCTGGCTGCGCCCGCTCGGCGTCCCCGAGTTCACCGAACTCCCGCTGACCGGCGGCGCGGTGACCCCGCCGGCCGACGAGCGGGGCCTCTACCAGGTACGGGTGTCGCCCGATGCCGCCGGACAGCTGTCCGAGTACGTCGTGGACGGCACCGTGGAGATCCGCCCGGCCGGGACCGTACAGGGCTCGCTGTCCCTGATGAGCTGCCGGATCGACAAGGACGAGCACGGCGATCCCCTCCCTCCGGTCAACGTCAACCGCCTCCACTACGGGCGCGGCGAGGCCGTCACCGTCGCGGTCCGGGCCCGGGTGGGCCCGGGGGTACCGCTGCCGACCGCCGTACGGGCCGTGCTGACCCGGGACGGCGCGGTACTGCGGGAGTGGAAGGTCGACCTGGACGGCACGGGCAGCGGCCGGCTGGACATCGACGCGGAGTACACCGGCACCCTGGAGCCCGGACGGTATGCCGTCGACGCCGAGCCGCCGACCGGCCTCACCTTCACCGTCGCCCCCCAGTACCTCGACATCGGTCCGGGCCTGACCCGCAGGCCGGACTTCCACCTCACCCTGTACACCGACATCTACGCTCCCAACCACGCCTGCTTCCCCGTCGACCCGCGCGCGAGGGCCACGAACCCGGTCAGCACCGCGCTGCCGGGCTACGCGGACCTCCCGGACCTGGTCCAGGCCCACCTGAACCGGGTCCGGGCGCTCGGCCTCAACCTCGCCGTCGACCGGCTCGGCGCGAGCGGCTGGCCCGCCACCTTCGAGGCGGACAACGCGGCCGACACCGGCACCGACCTCGCCGGACGGCTCGCGGCCTCCCCGGTCGCGGTCCACCCGCTCAAGGCCGGCCTGGAGGACGTGGGCCGCCGGGTCATCGCCGGATACGGCGCACACGGCATCGAGGAACAGGCCGTCCTCCACATCAACGACACCTTCCTGCCGCTCGACTGGCCGGGGAACTACGAGAACCGCACACTGCCCGCGCTCAAGTGCGACCTCACCAGGGTCACCGGCCGGCTGGGCGTCTATGCCGCGTTCCGCGGCTGGACCTGGGGCGCCAACTGGTGGAACGGCCCCGTGGGCGTGGCCGACGCGTTAGGCGCCCAGGAGAAGCAGGAGTTCACGGACGCCGTGAACGCCATCGACCATGGCGGCCGGACCTGGGCACCCGTGCTCGACACCGTGACCGACCGGACCGTCGGACGCAAACCGGCGCAGGCCGCCGAGTTCCGCGAGACCCTGAACACGGTGGCGCCCGGCCTGACCAGCGCACTGACCAGGCCCTACTACGCGGTGCAGACCCCGCCTGCGCTGCTGTTCGCCGAGGCCGACGAGGTCGATCTGCACTATCAGGGCGAGCAGATCCAGATCCCGCTGGCCACTGCCCACATGGTCGACTTCCTGCGGCGGCCCGGCAAACCGGTGTGGGGTCACCCGGAGCTGACCAACGACGACGGCACCGGCGGAATGATCCTGCCGACCCTGTTCCAGCAGATGCTGCGCGGCCCGGACGGCACCGGCCTGGTCCCCGACGAGGGCGTCCGCCAGACCGAGGGCGTGGCCGCCTACGCCGAACGGACCGGCGGCAGCGGCCCCAAACGCGGCGAGCCGCGCTCCGGCGGAGCGGGCAAAACCTCCGTCCAGCGCGCCGCGTTCGACCTGATCGGCCGCCTCGGCCCGGCCGTCGCGGGCGCCGAGAGCGCCAACCGGGTCGCGATCGTCGTCTCCACCCGCATGCAGCGCCTGGAGCGGTTCGACGGGTGGACCCTCAGCCGTTACTTCGCCCGGCTCTACGAGGCGTACAGCGCCTGCCTGTACGCCGGCCGGCCCGCCTCCTTCGTCCACAGCGAGGACGTCACCGCCGATGTGCTGCGCGGCTACCAGGTGGTCCTGCTCGTGGGCCAGCGCGTCGACCCGGAGCCACGGCTGGCGGAGGCCCTGAAGGCCGTACACGCCGACCCTCCGGCGCCGGCGGGCAAGGTCACGGTGTACGCCGACGCCACCTGCCACACCGGCATCGCCGCGGACTTCCACCCGCTGGGTATCGGCTTCGACCACGTCCAGCCGCTCCTCGAGCGGACCGTGCAGAACGACGACACCGCCTACTTCCGGCTCCGCAAGGTCTTCCTCGCCCAGGGCGCCGCCCTCGCCGAGGTGCTGCACGCCGTCCCCCCGGTCGCCGAGTGCGACAACCCGGAGGTGCTGCTCAGCGAATGGACGGCCGGGGACACCACCTACATCTGGGCCGTCAACAACACCATGCCCGACTGGGAACCGGGGACCGCCTGGCGCGTCGGGCTGCTGTGCGCCCAACGCCTGCCCGTGCGGACGAAGCTGACGGTACGACTGCCCGCCCTGCACCAGGTCGTCGACGTGCTCACCGGCAAGCCGGTCTCGCTGCTCGGCGGCACCTTCACGGCGGACCTGCGCACCGTACCGGCCCGCCTCTACGCGATCGTCCCGCTGCTGCACAGCCCGCTGCCGACCGCCTCGGAGGACGGATTCGGCCCGCACGTCAGGGACATCGCGGTCGCCGCCGACGGCAGTACCGCGGCCCTCAACACCTTCAACTGGGACCACAACCTCTACGGCCTCGACCTCGCCACCGGCCGCACCCGCTGGCGCCGGCGCCTCGGCCACCACTTCGCCTACGGCCCCACCGCCCGCCCCGACGGCTTCGCCGTCCAGGGCTTCGACCTGAACTCCCCGGAGGGCTACCACCTCTACGTGCTGGACCCCGCCGGCCGACCGCAGCGCCGGTTCGCCCTGTTCGGCCTGCCCAAGAAGGCCACCGACTGGTCCAAGCCGGAATGGGGGTACGACTACGGCCTGAACAACTTCGCGGTGGCGCCCGGCGGTTCCTGGATCGCCACCTCCGGCGACCTGGGTCTCGCCGTGTGGGACGACCAGGGCGACGAGAAGTGGGCGGATTCCTGGTGGACGGAGAACCGCCGCACCCCGCTCCGCCTCCTCGCCCTCGACGACGACACCCTGATCACCTACGCCGACAACACCATCACCGGCCGCTCGGCGGCGGACGGCACCACCCTGTGGACGATCCCCACCGCCGTCGGCGCGAGCTTCGGCGGGGCCTTCGGCGCGGGAGCGGTCAGCGGCGACCGCCGTACGGCGGTGATCGCGTCGGAGGCCGACGGCGGCCGCGTGTACGTGATCCGCGACGGAGCCCTGGTCACCACCCTGCCCACCGCGGCCGCCGAGCTGGCCGTCTCCGCCGACGGCTCCCTCCTCGCGGTCACCACCGGCAACCAGCTGAAGGCCTACGACACCACGGCCGGCCTGCTGTGGACCCACACCGGGGACGACTTCCTGCGCCGCCCGCGCGTCTCGCCCGACGGCACCCGGATCGCCGTCGGCAGCGAGCTGGGCACGCTGTCCGTGCTGCGGCGCGACGGCACCCTGCTGACCGCCACCGACCTGCGGGCGCTCCCGGTGCCGGCCTGGCTGCCGGACGGCGATCTGCTCGCCGCCACATGGATGGGCACAGTCGTCCGGTACGGCACCGATCTCGAGGAGCGCTGGCGGACCCGGCTGGCCCCGGAGGAGACGGACATCCGTGCCAAGCTGACGGCCCCCGACCCGGTGCCCGTGGTGCGCAGGGCGGAGTGGGGCAACGCGCGCTCCGAGCCGTACGACCTGACTCCCAACCTCCTCGCGGACACCCACGCCATCTTCACCATGAGGATGGTCAACCCCGAGTTCGACATGGGTCCGAAGCCCGAGGCCTTCGCACTCCTGACCGACGGCAGTGCCACTCCGCCCGCCGAGCCATGGCTGAATCCGACGCTCCTCGGCGGTCTCGGCGCCCGCGGCTCGGACCAGCGCTTCGTGCTCACCGTGGACACGTTCCGCTCCCAGCTGGAGCTGACCGGTGTCACCGTCGCCGAGGATCCCGCGCACCCCGAGTCCTGGATGCGTGACGTGCTGCTCCAGTGGTGGGACGCCCGGAACGCCGTCTGGCGGGACGGCCCGATGCTGCTGTCCGACCGGGCCGTGCACAGCCACGACGTCGACCTGCGCTCGGGACGCTTCCGGTTCGTCACGACCGGCGGCGGCACCTGGCCTGCGGGCAACCTCCGGTTCGGTGAACTGGTCTTCCACGGCCGGGTCCTGGGCCCCTCCCACCGTGACGTGGTGGAGAACAACCCCGTCGCCGTCCTCTTCGACGACCGCGAGGACGACGTACACGACCTGCTGATCGGCGGCAGGGGCGTCGAGATCCAGGAGGGCGGCGCGTACTCCGGCAGTACCAGGTGCCTGCGGGTGCCGGGGCCGCTTCCGGGCGCCCAGTATCCCGCCAGTTACGCCGCCTTCGGCTACTCGATGCACGACTGGGACTTCAAGGTCGTGGAACATCCGAGCCTTCCGGGCGAGTACCGCCATCTCCAGTTCGCCTGGAAGGCGCTCGGCCCTGAGACCACAGGCATCGGCCTGCGGATCGGGGACGGCTCGCGCAACGACGGCCGGGTCTTCGGCGTGAACGCCGGGATTTCCCACTGGCCGCCGGCCCCCACGCTGCTGACCGAGCACTCGGTCGGGCAGGTCCCGGCCGACTGGAGTGTGGTGCGCCTGGACCTGTGGACCCTGTGGGCACAGGACCCGGACCTGATGAAGATCACCCAGCTCGCCGTGCGCACGGACGGCGGCGGTGCCCTCTTCGACCGGATCGTCCTCGGCCGTACCGAGGCGGACCTGCCGTAGCGGCTGGCGTAGGCTGGCCAGGTCTGTCCACAACCCTTGACGAAAGGGACGCCCTGGTGACCGAGAAGGCCGACCTCCAGTCTGTCCTCGACCGTGCCGCCGCCGGTGGGCGGATCACCCCGGAAGAGGCGCTCGACCTCTACCGCGACGCGCCCCTGCACGCGCTGGGCGCCGCCGCCGACGCCGTACGCCGCCGCAGGTACGCGGGTACCGAGCACATCGCGACGTACATCATCGAGCGGAACATCAACTACACGAACGTGTGCGTCACGGCGTGCAAGTTCTGCGCCTTCTACGCGGCCCCCAAGGACACGGCGAAGGGCTGGACCCGCGAGCTCGACGACATCCTGCGCCGGTGCGCGGAGACGGTCGAGCTGGGCGGCACCCAGATCATGTTCCAGGGCGGCCACCACCCCGACTTCGGCGTCGAGTACTACGAGCAGAACTTCAAGGCGATCAAGGACGCGTTCCCGCAGCTGGTGATCCACAGCCTGGGGGCGTCCGAGGTCGAGCACATGGCCCGGATCTCCGGCGTCTCGGTCGAAGAGGCCATCACCCGCATCCACGAGGCCGGCCTCGACTCCTTCGCGGGCGCCGGCGCGGAACTCCTCCCCGCGCGCCCCCGCAAGGCCATCGCGCCCCTCAAGGAGAGCGGCGAGCGCTGGCTGGAGATCATGGAGACGGCGCACAACCTGGGCGTGGAGTCCACGTCCACGATGCTCATGGGCACCGGCGAGACCAACGCCGAGCGCATCGAGCACCTGCGGATGATCCGGGACGTCCAGGACCGCACGGGTGGCTTCCGGGCCTTCATCCCGTACACCTACCAGCCCGAGAACAACCATCTGAAGGGCCGCACGCAGGCGACCCTCTTCGAGTACCTGCGGATGATCGCGATCGCCCGGGTCTTCCTCGACAACGTCGCCCACATCCAGGGCTCCTGGCTGACGACCGGCAAGGAGGTCGGCCAGCTCTCGCTCCACTACGGCGCCGACGACCTCGGTTCGATCATGCTGGAGGAGAACGTCGTCTCGTCGGCCGGCGCCAAGCACCGCTCCAACCGCCTGGAGATCATCGACCTGATCCGCAAGGCGGGCCGCGTCCCGGCACAGCGCGCGACGACGTACGAGCACCTGGTGGTCCACGACGACCCGGCGAACGACCCGGTGGACGAGCGGGTGATGTCCCACATCTCGTCGACGGCGATCGAGGGCGGGACGGCGCACCCGGAGTTGAAGCTCCTCACCTCCAACTGACCGGGCCGTGGAGACGATTCACACGGCGGACCGGGTCTTCGCCGCCTGGGACTCCGACCCCGTCGAGAACGGCGCCGTGGTGGTCGTACAGGACCGGATCGGTGCCGTGGGCACGTACGAGGAGCTGCGCGAGAGGTTTCCGCGTGCGCGGGTACGCCGGTGGCCGGGGTCCCTCGGCCCCGCCAGGCTCCACGACGGCCCCCTTCCGGACGCCCCCAGCCCGCGCGAGCGCGTGCACGCCGTGCTGAAGCTGGGAGCGGTGGTGGTGCTGGAGGCGTACGTCGACTCCCCCGAACTCCGGGCGGCGGCGGAACGCAACGACGTCTCCGTGGTCTCCGCACCGCGCCCCGCACGGCTCGTCGAGACGGCCAGGGCCGACCTGGCCGTGTTCGACGAGACGGAGGCGTGCATCGCGACGGTGTGCGCGGGGCGACTCGTCCACAGACGGAAGTAGCGGCGTCCCGTATGGGGTGCGGGGCTGTGTCAGTAGGCGGCTCCGCCGCGTGGGCGCGACCAACCCGCACCGGCCCGCAGACGCCGCTCAGCCCGCGAACGCCTTCGCGAACGCCCCCGAACTCTGGCTGACACCACTGCAGTTGGTCGCGGCGTCGTCGTCGCCCGAACTCCCGCTCTCGCACTGCTGGTCCCGGAACGTCGACCACATCGAGACCCAGGCGATCCCGTTCTCCTCCGCGAAGGTCCGCACGTCGGCGGCGTCCGACAACGTGAGCGTCTCCCCGTCCACGTCGTTCACCCCGATCATCGAGGTCAGCGCCATCCCGCCCCACGCCCCCACGTCGGACAGCCCGAACACCTTCTTCAGCTGCGTGTGTGTGGCCTTCGCCGAGGTGACCGCGTAGCCACCCATGTCCCCGTCGTACGACTCGCCGTAGTTCATGGTCATGATGTCGACCGTCGAGACCTGCACGTCGTACTTGTTCGCGGACTCCAGCAGCGCGAGGCCGTCGGAGTCGAGCCCCGACGGCATCACGGGCAGGGTGAAGGTGACTTCCAGGTCGGGCCGTTCCTTCTGGAGCTCCGCGATCGCCTGCGACCGCAGGGCGACCGAGTCGGAGTCGGTCAGTGTGTCGCCCTCGATGTCGAAGTCGGCCTGGGTGGAGCCCGCGGCGTCCAGCGCGGCGCCGTACGCCGCGGCGAGCTTCGACGCGCTGGAGCAGGTCGTCGCGAGCTCCTTGCCCGAGGCCCCGCCGAAGGACACCCGGACCGACGCGCCGTCCTGCTTCAGCGCGGAGATACGGGATTTCACGGCCGAACTGCCGATCGCGGTCGTCCCGTTCCACTTCGGCGTGCAGCTGCTGCCGTCGGAGATCACGAAGGCCAGGTTGTACGCCGACGGCGAGCCCGCGTCGTCGGTGTCGGCGGCCTCCGTCGCGCTGACGTAAGGAGCGTAGGACGTACTCGATGTATCAGATGTATCGGATGTATTTGATTTGTCTGATGTGCCGGACTCGTCGGTCGCGCTCGGCGAGGCCGAAGTCCGCTTCGACGGTGCGGGCGCCGCGTCCGACGTGCCGGCGGAGCCCGTGGAGCACCCCGTCACTGCCATGGCAAACAGGCAGGTAAGCCCAGCGGCCGGCCTCAGGAAACCCCGCATTAAGATGCACCCGCTCTCGTGATTTGTGTCTCAGGGTCGAAACAAACCCTGATTCGAAAGGAAAACGTCTCACACGTACATGGTGTTCAACCCTTCGATCGATACATAGAAAACTCATGGAACGAAGGGCGTGAGTCGGGCTTATGGTGCGTCGTAAAAGGGGCGTTGAGTAAGTTTCCCCTCCGGGGTGGTCTCCGCAGGTGTTCACAGAATCTCTCAGCGAAAAGACAGGTTAAGGCGTTTCTCATGGGCGCCTCACAAGAACTCCGAAGGCGGTCACATAAAGGCTCCCTAATATCTCGGGATATGCAATCCGAGCCTGCCATCGAAAGCCACGCCGCCGGGCGCGGTCGCCGCCGCAAACAAGGCAACGGGTCTGCCGAGGGGCCCGTGTTCGTCGACTCCTCGGGACGCCGGTCCAAGCTGCTGCGCCGCGTCGGCCTTCTCCTCGGCGTCGTCTGCCTCGCCTACACGGGCGTGCTCGGCGCCGCCTTCATGGGCTGGGGCACCTCGCTCACCCCCGACTCGCTGATCCCCGACTTCGCACGCGCGGGCAACGCCCCCGGCGGCGAGCGCCCGCAGGGCGGCATCGGCCGTCAGGCCGGCCTGCCCAGTGGCCGCCCGTCGGGGCCGCCCTCGACGGCCGCCACCCCGTCGGCATCCGCATCCGTGTCCGCCTCCGCCACCGCCAACTGACCGGAACGCAGGCCCTTTTCCCATGACTACACCGACCTCCTCACGCGGCCGCAGGCGCGCCCCCTCCCGCATCGAGCGGGCGGCCGGCCGGGCCGCGGCGCTGCAGAAACCACGTGTCATCCTCGCCCTGCTGCTCCTGCTGGCGCTGACCTGCGTGATGCTGCTCGACGGCTATCTGCGCGCAGAGGTCGGCGGCGACCAGCGGGTCCGCACCGGCGCCAGCTCCGGCAAGGTGCCGGACAAGGTCCTCGACGGCGGTCCGATCCTCACCTTCCGGGGCGGCCAGGCGACCACGGTCTCGGTCCCCTCCAAGACCATCGCGCTCACCTTCGACGACGGCCCGAACCCGACCTACACCCCGCAGGTCCTCAAGATCCTCGACCAGTACGACATCCCGGCCACGTTCTTCCTGGTCGGCTCGATGGTGTCGCGCTACCCGAGCATCGTGAAGACCATGGTCGAGCAGGGCAACGAGGTGGGCATCCACACGTTCACGCACGTCGATCTGTCGTACCAGAGCGACGCCCGGATCAACCGCGAGATGCAGCAGACGCAGCTCGCGCTCGCGGGCGCGGCCGGGATCACGACGACCCTGTTCCGCGCGCCGTACTCCTCGGAGACGGACGCCATCGACAACTACAGCTGGCCCGTCTACCAGAAGCTCGGCAAGGAGGGCTACACCAGCGTCTTCGTCGACACCGACAGCGACGACTGGAAGAAGCCGGGCGTCTCCAAGATCATCAATTGGGCCACGCCGAAGAAGAACAAGGGCGCCTCGGTGCTCTTCCACGACGCCGGTGGCGAGCGCTCGCAGACCATCAAGGCGCTGCCGCAGTACATCAAGAAGATGAAGGCGAAGGGCTACACCTTCACCACCATCAGCGGTGTCATCCAGAAGCAGGGCACGGGCAACGGGCAGTCCGCCACGACGGCCGGAGGCACCGGAGGCACCGGAGCTACCGGTGGCACGTCCGCCACCGGAGTCGCCGAGGCCGGCGCCCTCACCGGCGCTCTCACCGGCACCGGAACGGGCTCCGGCAGCGGAAATGCCGGCGGAACCGGCACCGGCACCCCGCCCGGCGGAACCGCCCCGAACGGCGAGAACGCCCCGAACACGGGCACGGGCAACGGCACCGGAAACGGCAACCGCAACAGCAACAGCAACCGCAACTCCCTCACCACCGGCCTCCAGGCGGCCCACCGCACCGCCACCGGCATGACCCTCTACGAGGGCAAGGCACTCCTCGTGGCGGTCGCGATCGCCGAATGGGCGCTGCCGGTGCTGTCGGTGCTGCTGCTCGTCGTCGGCGTCGCGGTCATGGGCCGCTTCGGCATGATGCTGCTCATCGCCCGCCGCCACTACCGGCTGCGCAACAAACGCCGGTTCAGCTGGGGGCCGACGGTCACCGGACCGGTGAGCGTGATCGTCCCGGCGTACAACGAGAAGGAGTGCATCGCCAACACCCTGGAGTCGCTGGCGCAGAGCACACACCCGATCGAGGTCATCGTCGTCGACGACGGTTCCACGGACGGCACCTCGGAGATCGCCCGCGCCGCCGCCGACAAGCTCGGCATGACCAACGTCCGGGTCATCCGCCAGGAGAACGCCGGCAAGCCCGCCGCCCTCAACAACGGCGTCCGCAGCGCCAGTTACGACATCGTCGTGATGATGGACGGCGACACGGTCTTCGAACCGGAGACGGTACGGCACCTCGTGCAGCCCTTCGCCGACCCCGAGGTCGGCGCGGTCGCCGGCAACGCCAAGGTCGGCAACCGCAACACGATCATCGGCGCCTGGCAGCACATCGAGTACGTGATGGGCTTCAACCTGGACCGCCGCATGTACGACCTGCTGCGCTGCATGCCGACGATCCCCGGCGCGATCGGCGCGTTCCGCCGCGAGGCGGTGCTGGAGGTCGGCGGGATGAGCGAGGACACCCTCGCCGAGGACACCGACATCACCATCGCCATGCACCGCGCGGGCTGGCGGGTCGTCTACCAGGAGCACGCCAAGGCCTGGACCGAGGCGCCCGCTTCGCTCAAGCAGCTGTGGTCCCAGCGCTACCGCTGGTCGTACGGCACCATGCAGGCCCTGTGGAAGCACCGCAAGTCCCTGACGGACAAGGGTCCCTCGGGCCGCTTCGGCCGGGTCGGCATGCCACTGGTGGTGCTCTTCCAGATCGTCACGCCCGTCTTCGCCCCGCTCATCGACGTCTTCACGGTCTACTCCATGATCTTCGTCGACTTCGAGGCGGCCCTGCTGGCCTGGCTGGCCGTCCTCGGTATCCAGCTGGGCTGCGCCGCCTACGCGTTCCGGCTGGACAAGGAGAAGTACCGCTACCTCCTGATGATGCCGCTCCAGCAACTGGCCTACCGTCAGATGATGTACCTTGTCCTCATCCACTCCTGCATCACCGCCCTCACCGGCGGCCGCCTGCGCTGGCAGAAACTCAAGCGCACCGGCGAGGTAGGCACCCCGGCGGGAGTGAGCGGCTGATGACCTGGGACCAGCAGCAGAACCCGTACCAGCAGGGGTACGGCTACGACCACGGCGGCTACGACCACAGCGGATACGGTCAGCAGCCGCCGTACGGTCAGCAGCAGTACGCGCAGCAGCCGTATCCGCAGCAACAGCAGTACGTCGAGTACGAGCCCGCCCCGGTGGCGGAGCAGACCGCCCCGCTTCCGGCGGTGGAACCGGAGCCCGAGTCCGAGGCGGCGCCCGGGCCGGTGTCTCCTGCCGAGGAACCGGCACCCGCTCCCGATCCGCAGCCCCAGCCCCCCAACAGGGACCGCTACTTCGACACCCTCCGCGCGGTCGCCCTGATCCGCGTCGTCACCTATCACACCTTCGGGTGGGCCTGGTGCGGCCTGGTGTTCCCCTCGATGGGCATCATGTTCGGCCTGGCCGGCACGCTGATGGCGAAGTCCCTGGAGCGTCCGGCGCTGAAGGTGGTCAAGAGCCGGCTGCGCCGTCTCCTCCCGCCGTTCTGGTTCTGGGGCCTCTTCGTCGTGCTGGCGATGCTGGTCCACGACTGGATGCCGGGCTGGCAGATCGTCTACTGGGTCGTGCCGCTCGGCGACCCGCCGGGCAACGCGTGGGGCGAGCAGGCCTGGGAGATCCTCTGGTACCTGCGGACGTACCTATGGTTCGTCCTCCTCTCCCCGGCCCTGCTGTGGATCTTCCGCAAGGCGCCCGTCCCGGTCCTCGTCCTCTCCCTCGTCCCGATCCTGATCCTGAACTTCGTCTGGTCCGGCCCGGACAACCGGTTCGGCAGCGCCCTGTGGGACCTGTCGACGTACCTCTTCTGCTGGATCCTCGGCTTCGCCCACCGCGACGGTGTGCTCCAGCGGATGAAGCCGGCCCTGGCGGTCGTCGCCTCCCTCGCCGCGATGGGGTACGGCGGCTGGTACGCCTTCTCGCACCAGGCCGACTTCGGGACCTACGACCTGGACGAGAACCCCCTCGCGCAGGCCTTCTGGTCGGCCGGGTTCGTGCTGCTGCTGATGTGGGCGAAGGCGTACTTCAGGATCGACTTCGCCTGGCTGACCCGCTTCCGGCGGCTGGATCGCACGGTCACCGTCTTCAACGCCCGCGCGGTGACGATCTACCTCTGGCACGAGATCGCGCTGATCCTGGCGGTTCCGCTGATCGACCAGATGTGGAACGTGCCCGCGTTCGAGAAGTGGCTCCCGCTGGACAGCCAGTGGTTCATGTTCGGCGTCGGCTGGATCCTGATCGCGGTGTTCATCCTGCTGTGCGGCTGGGTGGAGGACGTGGCGGCGAAGAAGAAGCCCCGGCTTCTGCCGTGACGGCGGGCTGCAAGAATGGCGAGGTGACCCGCGCCTCCCTGAACAAGCAGCCGCACGAAGTCGCCTCGATGTTCGACGACGTGGCGGAACGGTACGACCTGACCAACGACGTGCTGTCGCTCGGCCAGGACCGGCACTGGCGGAAGGAGGTCGCCCGGGCGGTCGACGCGCGGCCCGCGCAGAAGATCCTCGACCTGGCGGCCGGCACGGGCACCTCCTCCCAGCCGTTCGTCCGGGCCGGCGCCTACGTCGTGCCCTGCGACTTCTCCCTCGGCATGCTCCAGGTCGGCAAGCGGCGCACCGCCTGGATGCCCTTCACCGCCGGCGACGCCACCCGGCTGCCCTTCAGGGACGACACCTTCGACGCCGTCACGATCTCCTTCGGCCTGCGCAACGTCCAGGACACCGACGCGGCCCTGCGCGAGATGTACCGGGTGACGCGGCCCGGCGGCCGGGTGGTGATCTGCGAGTTCTCGCACCCCACCTGGGCGCCCTTCCGGACCGTCTACACCGAGTACCTGATGCGCGCGCTGCCGCCGGTCGCCCGCACGGTCTCCTCCAACCCGGACGCCTACGTCTACCTCGCCGAGTCCATCCGCGCCTGGCCCGACCAGCCCGCGCTGGCCGGACGGCTGCGCGAGGCCGGCTGGTCGAAGGTGGCCTGGCGCAACCTCACCGGCGGGGTCGTCGCCCTGCACCGGGGCTTCAAGGAGGCCTGAGCCCGCTTCCGGGAGGCCGCAGCCCCGTCCAGGGCGTCACCCGCCGATCACCTCGAAGGTGTCACCGGGCTGGTCCAGCTCCCGTTGCAGCCCGCCCGTCGGTGGCCGTGGGATGCGTGGCTCGCGCACGCCTCCGCCGCCCTCGCCCTCACCGAAGTCGAACCAGACGTACACCATCGAGTCCCGCGGCACCTCGGCACCGGGCTGCGGGAACTGGCGTACGACGTAGTCGACGACCGCAAGATGGAAGTCCGGCCGGTCCGGCGCGTTGAGGAACAGTCCCCGCGCCTGGGCGGTCTCGCGCGCGTCCACGGCCATCAGTCCGACCAGCCGTGGCACGCGCACTTCGGGTGTTTTGGGTGTTATATGCACAGATGTCACCCCCAGCGGTACTGGAAGGGTAACCCGCGGCATATGGCAGCCGGAAGCGCCAAGTGTCTTTCTGTAACAGATCGTTACTCTGCGTTACCATCTTGCAGGTCGAGCCGGAAGCAGAGCGCGTCCTCCTGGAGCCGCGGGTGCGGGAACCTCTCCGCGAGCTCCATCCCGAGGCGCCGGGCGACCGCGACCGACCGCTCGTTCCCGGGCCGCACCATCGCCACCACCTTCGGCACGCCCGCCGCCCGCAGCCGCTCCAGCGTCGTCAGCGCCGCCGCCGTCGCGTACCCCTGGCCCCAGTGCTCACGGCCGAGCCGCCAGCCGATCTCGATCTCGCCCTTGGGCCCCCAGTCCTGTGGCCACGGCTGGGCGCCGGTGAAGCCGATGACCCGCCCGGACTCGTCGGCCATCGTCCACAGGCAGAAACCGAACTCCGCGTCGTGCCGGCGCTGCCGGGCGGTGAGCTCCTCGTAGGCCGACAGCTCCGCGGACCTGCCGCCGTGGAACTCCATGACGTCCGGGTCGTCGAAGACCCGGTACCAGGCGAACGCGTCCTCGTGCGTGGGCACACGCAGCCGTACCGCGGGGAGAGCTCGGTTCACAGGGGCAGCCCTTCAGCCGGGTGATCAGTACCGCTGAATAGACTGCCCATGTCCAGTGCCGGTCGGCACGCATATTTCGAGCCTTGGGGAGCCCCCGCCGTGACCGAGCCCCTCTCCGAAAACACCGCCGATGTCATCGTCGTCGGCGCGGGGCCAGCCGGCTCCACGACGGCGTACCACCTCGCCAAGTCCGGTCTGGACGTGCTCCTGCTGGAGAAGACCGAGTTCCCGCGCGAGAAGGTGTGCGGTGACGGACTCACCCCGCGCGCGGTGAAGCAGCTGGTCGCCATGGGTGTCGACATCTCCGAGGAGGCCGGCTGGCTGCGCAACAAGGGCCTGCGGATCGTCGGCGGCGGCACCCGCCTCCAGCTGGACTGGCCGGATCTCGCCTCCTTCCCCGACTACGGCCTGGTCCGCAAACGCGACGACTTCGACGAACAGCTCGCCCGCCAGGCGCAGAAGGCGGGCGCCCGCCTCTTCGAGCGCTGCAACGTCGGCGCCCCGATCATCGACGACCGCACCGGCCGGATCACCGGTGTGCACGCCAAGCTCGGCGAGGAGAAGCGCGAAGTCACCTTCCACGCGCCGCTCGTCGTGGCCGCCGACGGGAACTCCACCCGTCTCTCCCTCGCGATGGGCCTGCACCGCCGCGAGGACCGCCCGATGGGCGTGGCCGTCCGGACCTACTTCACCTCCCCCCGTCACGAGGACGACTACCTGGAGTCCTGGCTGGAACTCTGGGACCGCCGCGGCCCCCAGGACCGCCTGCTGCCCGGCTACGGCTGGATCTTCGGCATGGGCGACGGCACCTCCAACGTCGGCCTGGGCGTCCTGAACACCTCCGACTCCTTCAAGGAACTGGACTGGCGCGAGGTCCTCAAGGCCTGGTGCGCCTCCATGCCCGCGGACTGGGGCTACACCCCCGACAACATGACCGGCCCGATCCGCGGCGCGGCCCTCCCCATGGCCTTCAACCGCCAGCCCCACTACACGCGCGGCCTGCTCCTCGTCGGCGACGCCGGCGGCCTGGTGAACCCCTTCAACGGCGAGGGCATCGCCTACGCCATGGAGTCCGGCCAGATCGCCGCCGACGTCATCGTCCAGGCGCACGCGCGGGCCACGCCCGGCCAGCGCGAGACGGCCCTGCTGCGCTACCCGCAGGTCCTCAAGGACACCTACGGCGGCTATTACACGCTGGGCCGCGCCTTCGTGAAGCTCATCGGCAACCCGAAGGTCATGCAGATCGCGGCCCAGCGCGGCCTGACCCACCCGCTGCTGATGAAGTTCACCCTGAAGCTCCTGGCGAACCTCACGGACCCGACCGGCGGCGACGCGATGGACCGCATCATCAACGGCCTGAGCAAGGTGGCCCCGAAGTCGTGAGCGCCGCTACGGGGTGACTGCCGGAACGGGGTGACTGCCGGTACGAGGAGGCGCCGCTACGAGGTGAGCGCCTCGATGTTGGCGGCTCTGCGGGCATAGACCTCCTCCCGCCGGGCCGCCACCTGTCGCAGTGCCTCCTTCCGGTCCCGCCCCGAGAGCCGGTCGAGAAACACGCGTCCGTTCACATGGTCGGTCTCGTGCGCGAGGCAGCGGGCGAAATACCCCGTTCCCTCAAGGGTGAGGGGATTGCCGTCCTTGTCCTGTCCGTGCACGACCGCCCGGTCCGGGCGCGGTACGTCCATGACGGCACCCGGCACCGACAGGCAGCCCTCGCTGTCGTCGAGCAGCCGCCGCCCGGCCGGGTCCGGTGTCTCCAGCGCGGGGTTGACGATGTGACCGACATGTCGGATACCGTCGTCATCGGGGCAGTCGTACACGAACAGCCGTAGATCGACCCCGACTTGGTTGGCCGCGAGGCCGGCTCCGTCGGCGATGTACATGGTGAGGAACATGTCATCGATGAGCGCGGCGAGGTCGGGTCCGAACTCCGTGACGTCCCGGCAGGGCTTGTGCAGGACTTCCTCCCCGGTCTCGGTGATCCGGCGCACCGAACCGCGCCGGGCCTCGGGGGCGTGACGGGGGTAGTGGTCCAGGGGGTTGCCCTGGACGAAGACGCGTGGCATCGCGGTGTCCCCTTCTCGGGTCTCGGGCCGCTCCGTGCGAGCGGCATGCATCGAGGATCCCAGGAGTCACCGGATCACGGGCGGGCCTGTGGAAAACCCTGGCGGGGGGTCTGTGGAAAACCGGGAGCAGGGCGGCCCGCAGCCGCACGACCCGCGACGGGGCGACCCGCGGCAGGAGGCGGCCCGTCGTGGAGCCGCCGCACGCGGCCGTCGCGGGGCGGCCGTCGTGGGGCGGGCGTGCCGGAAGGGCCGCTGCCCCCGAGCGGCTGCGGCCCTACCGTGCTTGCGTGATGCCCGAGTTGCCTCGGGTTGCCCTTGTTGTCAGAGCACCCGCACCGCGCCGGTCGGCGGGTCGTAGTCCAGCGGGTGCTCCCCGACGCCGCTGGAGGGGTTCTGCGCGCCCACGAACATGCCGTCGCCCACGTACACGGCCACGTGGTACGCGCTGCCGGAGCTGCCCCAGTAGAGGATGTCGCCGGGCTGGAGGTTGCTCAGCGAGACCTGGGTGCCCTGCGTCGACTGGTCCTGGGAGACGCGCGGCAGGCTGACGCCGACCGACTTGAAGGCGGCCTGGACGAGACCCGAGCAGTCCCACGAGTTGGGGCCCGTGCCGCCGGAGACGTAGGCGTCGCCGATCTGAGCCTTCACGAAGGCGACCACGGCGGCGGCCGAACCCGTCGCCGTGGACGTGCTCGTGGAGGCGCTGGAGGTCGTGGAGGTGGCGCTGAGCGTGGTCCGCTCGGCGCTGCGCGAGGCGGCGCGCTCGGCGGCCTCCTTGCGGGCCTCCTCGGCCTTCTCCTTGGCCTCGGCCTTCTTCTTCGCCTCTGCGAGGTCCGACTTGGCCTGCTTGGCGGCCTTTGTGGCAGCCGCGTCGCGCTCGGCCTGGAGCGCGTAGTTCGCGGCGGCCTGCTGTGTGGCGTCGGCGGACTGAGCCACCTGGGTGGCCAGATCGGCCGTCAGGGTGGGCAGTTCGAGCGTCTGCGTCACGGGTTCGGCGGCACTCGCCGAGGCCGCGCCCGCCGCTGCCATGCCGAGGACGCCACTGGCAACTCCGGCGCGCACGGCGATGCTTGTCGTCGCGCTGCGGCGGGGTTTCCGGTGGCTGCGTATGTGAGCGGTGTGGGACATGGGAACAACCGGTACCAGGGGCTCCTTCATATCTTCAAGAAACGTGTGCTGCGCCACAGTTGTTCAATCCGGGCTGTGAAACCTGTGCGTGTCATTCTTTATTGACGCCGTAACGGACATTGCGGGCGCCTGTGATCACGCCTGTGATCACGTTCTTTCGCCATAACGTCCGAATTGCCCCCCGCCTACCATCGGTTGAGATGATTGGCCAAGCCCGGTTCTCAGACGCCTCTCATCAATGTGGCGGAGGTCACGGAACGGTTACCGGGAGGGGTGCGTCTCGTGCGCGGGCCGAGCCTGCCCGAGTTCGTGAACGTGTGCACGCGTCCACATCGCCTCCCGCACCTCCCTCTGATGTGTGAATGCGGTCCTCTATCAGGGCGGTCCGTCCACCGCGAATTTGCATGCAGAGGAACCCTCTTGATATAGAGACGCCCGCTCCAAACCGGCTCCCACCTGCAGGGGCGGTCGAAAATGTCACCTCTGGTGATCAGGTGAACGCTTCGGGTACGAAGATCACCACTCATCCGACTTCATGATCGATCGTCAGGTGGTGGAGATCACAAAGCTTGTGTAATACCCCGTGTCGCAGATCACAGAGCGACGGGCATAAGATGCGAGGCAGCTGGGCTTGTGACCTGCTTCACATGTTCGCGATCTTCGCCCGGGACGTGCGGGGTTCGCGTGACGGATGAGGCGAGTGGGGCCCGGTCGAACCGCCACCAGTCAGTGCCGACTGAGAGGAGCGAGGAGCGGTGAACGCGTATGCGCCCATCCTCGTACTGGGAGCCCTCGGGGCAGGCTTTGCGATCTTCTCCGTGGTCATGGCCACGCTGATCGGTCCGAAGCGGTACAACCGCGCCAGGCTCGAAGCCTACGAGTGCGGAATCGAGCCGACCCCCACGCCGGCCGGCGGTGGGCGTTTCCCGATCAAGTACTACCTGACGGCGATGCTCTTCATCGTCTTCGACATCGAGATCGTCTTCCTCTACCCCTGGGCCGTCACCTTCGACGCCCTGGGTGTTTTCGGGCTCGTGGAGATGCTGCTCTTCGTGCTCACCGTCTTCGTCGCCTACGCGTACGTATGGCGGCGCGGCGGCCTGGAATGGGACTGAGGGGCTTTTAAGTCATGGGACTCGAAGAAAAGCTGCCGAGCGGTTTCCTGCTGACCACCGTCGAGCAGGCCGCGGGCTGGGTACGCAAGGCGTCCGTCTTCCCCGCCACCTTCGGCCTCGCCTGCTGCGCCTTCGAAATGATGACGGCGGGAGCGGGCCGGTACGACCTGGCGCGGTTCGGCATGGAGGTCTTCCGCGGCTCACCGCGCCAGGCCGACCTGATGATCGTCGCCGGCCGGGTCAGCCAGAAGATGGCGCCGGTCCTGCGGCAGGTCTACGACCAGATGCCCAACCCGAAGTGGGTGATCTCCATGGGCGTCTGCGCCTCCTCGGGCGGCATGTTCAACAACTACGCCATCGTCCAGGGCGTCGACCACATCGTCCCGGTCGACATCTACCTGCCCGGCTGCCCGCCCCGCCCCGAGATGCTGATGGACGCGATCCTCAAGCTCCACCAGAAGATCCAGAGCTCCAAGCTCGGCGTCAACGCGCAGGAAGCGGCCCGCGAGGCGGAGGAGGCGGCGCTCAAGGCCCTGCCCACGATCGAGATGAAGGGGCTGCTGCGGTGAGCGACGCGAACGGCCACAACGGGGCCAACCCCGAGAAGGACCTCGCCACCGACAACCTCCCCGGCCAGCGCGGCCAGGGCGGCGAGGAGATCCGCGTCCAGCGCGGCATGTTCGGCGCCAACAACGGCGGCGACACCTCCGGCTACGGCGGCCTGGTCCGCTCGGTCCGGCTCCCGGGGCCGGCGACCCGACCGTACGGCGGCTGGTTCGACGAGGTCGCCGACGAACTGGAGGGCGCCCTGGAAGAACAGGGCCTGCTGCCCGGCAACGCCATCGAGAAGACGGTCGTCGACCGCGGCGAGGTCACCTTCCACATCGAACGCGAGCACCTGCTGCGCGTCGCCCGCACCCTGCGCGACGACCCCGCGCTCCGCTTCGAGCTGTGCACCGGCGTCAGCGGCGTCCACTACCTCCACGACAAGGGCCGCGAGCTGCACGCCGTCTACCACCTGCGCTCGATCACCCACAACCGGCTGATCCGCCTGGAGGTCAGCGCCCCGGACGCCGACCCGCACATCCCGTCCCTGGTCTCCGTCTATCCGACCAACGACTGGCACGAACGGGAGACCTACGACTTCTTCGGGATCGTCTTCGACGGTCACCCGGCCCTGACCCGGATCCTCATGCCCGACGACTGGCAGGGCCACCCGCAGCGCAAGGACTACCCCCTCGGCGGCATCCCCGTCGAGTACAAGGGCGCCCAGATCCCGGCTCCGGACCAGCGGAGGTCGTACTCGTGAGCACACAGTCAGCATCCGCCGCGTCGACCGCCTCGGCGCGCGAGACCACCGAGGGCACCGTATATACGGTCACCGGTGGCGACTGGGACGAGATCGTCCAGTCCGCGGCCCGCGCCGACGACGAACGCATCGTCGTCAACATGGGTCCCCAGCACCCCTCCACCCATGGGGTGCTCCGGCTGATCCTGGAGATCGACGGCGAGACCGTCACCGAGACCCGCTGCGGCGTCGGCTATCTGCATACCGGCATCGAGAAGAACCTCGAGTACCGCACGTGGACGCAGGGCTCCGCCTTCGTCACGCGCATGGACTACCTGACGTCCTTCTTCAACGAGACCGCCTACTGTCTCGGCGTCGAGAAACTCCTCGGCATCGAGGACCAGGTCCCCGACCGGGCCACGATCATCCGGGTGCTCCTGATGGAGCTGAACCGGATGTCCTCGCACCTGGTCGCCATCGCCACCGGCGGCATGGAGCTGGGCGCCACCACGCTCATGATCTACGGATTCCGTGATCGTGAAATGATTCTCGACCTCTTCGAGCTGATCACCGGCCTGCGGATGAACCACGCGTACATCCGCCCCGGCGGACTCGCCCAGGACCTGCCGCCCGGCGCGGTCGACCAGATCCGCGAGTTCATCAAGAAGATGCGGAAGAACCTTCCCGAGTACGACAAGCTCGCCACCGGGAACCCCGTCTTCAAGGGCCGTATGCAGGGCATCGGCTATCTGGACCTGGCCGGCTGCATGGCCCTCGGCGCCACCGGCCCCATCCTGCGCGCCACCGGCCTGCCGCACGACCTGCGCAAGTCCCAGCCCTACTGCGGCTACGAGAACTACGACTTCGACGTCGCCGTGGCCGAGACCTGCGACGCCTACGGCCGCTTCCTGATCCGCCTGGAGGAGATGCGCCAGTCGCTCAGGATCGTCGAGCAGTGCCTGGACCGGCTCCAGCCCGGACCGGTCATGGTCGCCGACAAGAAGATCGCCTGGCCCGCGCAGCTCGCCCTGGGACCGGACGGACTCGGCAATTCCCTCGACCACATCAAGAAGATCATGGGCACCTCCATGGAGGCCCTGATCCACCACTTCAAGCTGGTCACCGAGGGCTTCAGGGTCCCGCCCGGACAGGTCTACATGGCCATCGAGTCACCCAAGGGCGAACTCGGGGCGCACGTCGTCTCCGACGGCGGCACCCGCCCCTACCGGGTCCACTTCCGCGACCCGTCCTTCGCCAACCTGCAGGCCATCGCGGCGATGTGTGAGGGCGGCCAGGTGGCCGACGTCATCGTCGTCATCGCGTCCATCGACCCGGTACTGGGAGGCGTCGACCGGTGAACACCTCTTCTTCGGAGCGGGGCGTCAGCCTGGGCATGCCCGAGCTGCCCGCGCCCGCCTATCCGGACGACGTCCGGGCCCGACTGGAGACGGACGCGCGCGACATCATCGCGCGCTACCCCGACTCCCGGTCCGCCCTGCTGCCGTTGCTGCATCTCGTGCAGTCGGAGGAGGGGCACGTCACGCGCACCGGCATGCAGTTCTGCGCCGACGTGCTGGAGCTGACCACGGCGGAGGTCACCGCGGTCGCCACCTTCTACACGATGTACCGGCGCAAGCCCTCCGGCGACTACCAGGTGGGCGTCTGCACCAACACCCTGTGCGCGGTGATGGGCGGCGACGCCATCTTCGAGACCCTCCAGGAGCACCTGGGCGTCGGCAACGGCGAGACCACCGACGACGGCAGCATCACCCTGGAGCACATCGAGTGCAACGCGGCCTGCGACTTCGCGCCGGTCGTGATGGTCAACTGGGAGTTCTTCGACAACCAGACCCCCGCCAGCGCCCGGCGCCTGGTCGACGACCTGCGCGCGGGCCGGGACGTCGAGCCCACGCGCGGGGCCCGGCTGTGCACCTTCAAGGAGACCGCGCGGATCCTGGCCGGCTTCCCCGACGAGCGGCCCGGTGCCGTCGAGGAGAGCGGAAGCGCCGGACCCGCGTCCCTGGTGGGCCTCCGCCTGGCCAGGGGAGAGTCCGCACCCGCGCGCGTGGTCCATCCGCGCGCCCAGGGATCCCAGGACATGCCGTCCGCAGAGGAGGGGGAGTGATGACGGTGGTACCCGATCTCAAGGACACCAGCCCCGAGAAGCTGCTCGCACCCGTGCTGTCGGCCTTCTGGGACGAGGACCGCTCCTGGTCCCTGGACGTCTACCGAAGGCACGAAGGATACGAGGGGCTCCGCAAGGCGCTCGCCATGTCCCCGGACGACCTGATCGCCTACGTCAAGGAGTCCGGGCTGCGCGGCCGCGGCGGCGCGGGATTCCCGACCGGGATGAAATGGCAGTTCATTCCGCAGGGAGACGGCAAACCGCACTATCTGGTTGTCAACGCCGACGAATCGGAGCCCGGGACCTGCAAGGACATCCCGCTCCTCTTCGCGAACCCGCACAGCCTCATCGAGGGCATCGTGATCGCGTGCTACGCCATCCGGTCGTCGCATGCCTTCATCTACCTGCGTGGTGAAGTCGTCCCCGTCCTGCGGCGGTTGCACGAGGCCGTGCGCGAGGCCTACGCGGCCGGCTTCCTCGGCGAGAACATCCTGGGCAGCGGTCTCGACCTGAACCTCACCGTGCACGCCGGCGCCGGCGCGTACATCTGCGGTGAGGAGACCGCACTGCTCGACTCGCTCGAAGGCCGCCGTGGTCAACCGCGACTGCGTCCTCCCTTCCCGGCTGTCGAAGGGCTCTATGCCTGCCCGACTGTTGTGAACAACGTCGAGTCCATCGCCTCGGTTCCCGCCATCCTGCAAAAGGGCAACGACTGGTTCAGGTCCATGGGGAGCGAGAAGTCACCCGGCTTCACGCTCTACTCCCTCAGCGGCCATGTCACCAGCCCCGGCCAGTACGAGGCACCGCTCGGTATCACCCTGCGCCAGCTCCTCGACATGAGCGGCGGGATGCGCACCGGCCACCGCCTGAAGTTCTGGACACCGGGCGGCTCCTCGACGCCCATGTTCACCGACGAGCACCTCGACGTCCCTCTCGACTACGAAGGCGTGGGTGCCGCCGGTTCCATGCTCGGCACCAAGGCCCTCCAGTGCTTCGACGAGACCACCTGCGTCGTCCGCGCCGTCACCCGCTGGACCGAGTTCTACGCCCACGAGTCCTGCGGCAAGTGCACCCCGTGCCGCGAAGGCACCTACTGGCTGGTGCAGTTGCTGCGCGACATCGAGGCCGGCAAGGGCGTGATGTCCGACCTCGACAAGCTGAACGACATCGCCGACAACATCAACGGCAAGTCCTTCTGCGCCCTCGGCGACGGCGCCGCGTCCCCCATCTTCTCCTCGCTGAAGTACTTCCGCGAGGAGTACGAACAGCACATCACGGGCCGGGGCTGCCCCTTCGACCCGGCCAAGTCGACGGCCTGGGCGGACCGCCCGGAGGTGAACGCATGACCGTGACCACGAGTTCCCCCTCGTCAGGGGGAACGGCGGCGGTCCCGCCGCAGGACCTCGTCACGCTGACGATCGACGGCGTGGAGATCAGCGTGCCCAAGGGCACCCTGGTCATCCGCGCCGCCGAGCAACTCGGCATCGAGATCCCGCGCTTCTGCGACCACCCCCTGCTGGACCCGGTCGGCGCCTGCCGCCAGTGCATCGTCGAGGTCGAGGGCCAGCGCAAGCCGATGGCGTCCTGCACGATCACCTGCACCGACGGCATGGTCGTGAAGACCCATCTCACCTCCCCGGTCGCCGAGAAGGCCCAGCACGGGGTGATGGAGCTGCTGCTCATCAACCACCCCCTGGACTGCCCGGTCTGCGACAAGGGCGGCGAGTGCCCGCTGCAGAACCAGGCGATGTCGCACGGCAATGCCGAGTCCCGCTTCCACGGCAAGAAGCGCACCTACGAGAAGCCCCTTCCGATCTCCACCCAGGTGCTCCTCGACCGCGAACGGTGCGTGCTGTGCGCGCGCTGCACCCGGTTCTCCAACCAGGTCGCCGGCGACCCGATGATCGAACTCCTGGAACGCGGCGCGCTCCAGCAGGTCGGCACCGGCGAGGGCGACCCGTTCGAGTCGTACTTCTCCGGGAACACCATCCAGATCTGCCCGGTGGGCGCGCTGACCTCGGCGGCGTATCGCTTCCGCTCCCGCCCCTTCGACCTGATCTCCTCGCCGTCCGTGTGCGAGCACTGCTCGGGCGGCTGCGCCACCCGCACCGACCACCGGCGCGGCAAGGTCATGCGGCGGCTCGCCGCCAACGACCCCGAGGTCAACGAGGAGTGGATCTGCGACAAGGGACGCTTCGCGTTCCGCTACGGGCAGCAGAAGGACCGCCTGGAGACCCCGCTGGTCCGCAACGCCCAGGGCGTGCTCGAACCCGCCTCCTGGCCGGAGGCGCTCGACGCGGCCGCCCAGGGACTGGCCGCCGCCCGCTCCCGGGCCGGCGTCCTCACCGGCGGCCGGCTCACCGTCGAGGACGCCTACGCGTACAGCAAGTTCGCGCGCGTGGCGCTCGACACCAACGACATCGACTTCCGCGCGCGCGTGCACAGCAGCGAGGAGGCCGACTTCCTGGCCGCGCGGGTGGCGGGCCGCGGCCGCGATCTCGACGGCACGGGCGTCACGTACACCGCCTTGGAGAAGGCACCGGCCGTGCTGCTGGTCGGGTTCGAGTCCGAGGAGGAGGCGCCCGGCGTCTTCCTGCGGCTGCGCAAGGCCTGGCGCAAGCGCAAGCAGAGGGTGTTCTCCCTCGCCACGTACGCCACGCGCGGCCTGGAGAAGGTGGGCGGCACCCTGCTGCCGGCCGCCCCCGGCACCGAGACCGAATGGCTGGACGCCCTCGCGGGCGGTGTCGGCCTGGAGGAGTCCGGCACACAAGCCGCCGAGGCGCTGCGCGCCGAGGGCGCGGTCATCGTCGTGGGCGAGCGGCTGGCGTCGGTCGTCGGCGGCCTGACCGCCGCGGTACGGGCCGCCACCGCCACCGGCGCACAGCTGGTGTGGATCCCGCGCCGGGCCGGGGAGCGCGGCGCGATCGAGGCGGGCGCGCTGCCGTCGCTGCTGCCGGGCGGCCGCCCGGCCACCGACCCCCGCGCGCGTGACGAGGTCGCCGCCGCCTGGGGCGTGTCCGAACTCCCGCTCCGCTACGGCCGCGACACCGGCCAGATCGTCGAGGCCGCCACCCGCGGCGAACTCTCCGCCCTCCTGGTGGCCGGCGTCGAGGTCACCGACCTGCCCGACCCCACGCGCGCGCGTGCGGCACTCGAAGCCGTCGGCTTCCTGGTCTCGCTGGAACTGCGGCCCAGCGAGGTCACCGACCACGCCGACGTCGTCCTCCCGGTCGCCGCCGTCGCCGAGAAGGCCGGCACCTTCCTCAACTGGGAAGGCCGGGTGCGGTTCTTCGAGGCCGCGCTCAAGCCCGAGCAGATGACCCGGCGGCTGGCACCCACCGACGCGCGCGTGCTGCAGATGCTCGCCGACGCCATGGACGTCCACCTCGGACTGCCCGACCTGCGCACCACGCGCGCGGAACTCGACCGGCTCGGCCCCTGGGACGGGCCGAAGGCCTCCGAACCGCTGGAGACGGCCGGACCGCTGCCGCGGCCGGCGGCCGGAGAGGCCGTGCTCGCCGGACACCGGCTCCTCCTCGACCAGGGCGTCCTCCAGCAAGGCGACGAGGCCCTCGCCGGCACCCGGCACACCGCCCACGCGCGCCTGTCCGCCGCGACCGCCGCCGAGGCCGGCCTCGAGAACGGCGACCTCGTCGCCGTCACCTCGACCGCCGGCACCGCCGAACTCCCGCTCAGGATCACCGAGATGCCCGACCGCGTGGTCTGGCTCCCGCTGAACTCCGTGGGCGGCGGCGTCGCCTCCGACACCGGAGCGCTGCCCGGCTCCCTCGTCCGTATCGGCCCGGCGGCCACCGCCGGTGAGGCCCCCAAGGAGGTGGAGGCATGAACCCGTACCTCGCTGCTGAAGACCTCTCCATGTTCGGCCGCGACCCCTGGTGGCTGGTCGTCGTCAAGGCGGTCTTCTGCTTCGCCTTCCTGATGGTGACCGTGCTGGTCTCCATCGTCATGGAGCGCAAGGTCATCGCCTGGATGCAGCTGCGCATCGGCCCCAACCGGCACGGCCCCTGGGGCATGCTCCAGTCGCTCGCCGACGGCGTGAAGCTGATGCTCAAGGAAGACCTCATCGTCAAACGCGCGGACAAGGCCGTCTACATCCTCGCGCCGATCGTCGCGGCCATCCCCGCGTTCATGGCCATCGCGGTCATCCCGTTCGGACCGGCCGACAACGAGGTCTCGATCTTCGGCCACCGCACCACGATGCAGCTCACCGACCTGCCGATCGCGATGCTCTACATCCTCGCGGTCGCCGCCGTCGGCATCTACGGCATCGTCCTCGCCGGCTGGAGCTCCGGATCCACCTACCCGCTCCTCGGCGGCCTGCGCTCCTGCGCACAGATGATCTCCTACGAGATCGCCATGGGTGCCGCGTTCGCGTCGGTGTTCCTGTACTCGGGCTCCATGTCGACGTCCACGATCGTCGCCCAGCAGCACGACCGCTGGTACATCCTGCTGCTGCCGGTCTCGTTCATCCTCTACGTCGTCACCATGGTCGGCGAGACCAACCGCGCCCCCTTCGACATGCCGGAGTCCGAGGGCGACCTGGTCGGCGGCTTCAACACCGAGTACTCGTCGATCAAGTTCGCGATGTTCATGCTCGCCGAGTACGTCAACATGGTGACGGTCTCCGCCGTGTCGACGACGCTGTTCCTCGGCGGCTGGCGCGCCCCCTGGCCGATCAGCACCGTCTGGGCGGGCGCCAACCACGGCTGGTGGCCGATGCTCTGGTTCGTCGCCAAGGTCGTGGTGCTGCTGTTCGTCTTCGTCTGGCTGCGCGCCAGCCTTCCGCGGGTGCGCTACGACCAGCTGATGAAGCTGGGCTGGAAGGTCCTCATCCCGGTCTCGGTCGTCTGGCTGATGCTCGTCGCCACCGTACGGACCCTCCGCAACGAGAACTACGGCTTCGCCGACATCGCCCTCTACGTCGGCGGCGGAGTCCTCGCCCTGCTGCTCCTGTCCTTCGTCGTCGACATGTTCCGCGACAAGGGCGGCAAGGAGGCCGCGCAGCCCGCCGCCGAACCGGTCGCGTTCGACCCGATGGCAGGCGGATTCCCCGTACCGCCGCTGCCCGGACAGGAGCTGCCGCCGGTGCCCCGGCGCAGCCCGCGCCGGGAGCGGGAGCTGATTGTCAGTGGTGGGCCGGACACTGTCAGTGACGGATCTACGGATGGAAAGGAGGCGTCCGATGGCTGAGGAGCCCAAGGAGACCGAGCCCGGTTTCCTGAACCCCGTGGCCGGCTTCGGCGTGACCTTCAAGGCCATGTTCAAGAAGCGGCTGACCGAGCAGTACCCGGAGCAGAAGAAGACCACGGCTCCGCGGTTCCACGGACGGCACCAGCTCAACCGCCATCCGGACGGCCTGGAGAAGTGCATCGGCTGCGAACTGTGCGCCTGGGCCTGCCCCGCCGACGCCATCTACGTGGAGGGCGCCGACAACACCGACGAGGAGCGTTACTCGCCGGGCGAGCGCTACGGCCGCGTCTACCAGATCAACTACGCCCGCTGCATCCTGTGCGGCCTGTGCATCGAGGCGTGCCCCACGCGCGCGCTCACGATGACCAACGAGTTCGAGCTCGCCGACACCAGCCGCGCCAACCTCATCTACACCAAGGAGCAGCTGCTCGCCGGCCTGGAGGACGGCATGGTCGACAGCCCGCACGCGATCTTCCCGGGCACCGACGAACAGGACTACTACCGGGGCCTGGTGACCGAGGCGGCGCCCGGGACCGTGCAGCAGGTGGCCGTCTCGAAGGGCGAGAAGCCGGACGAAGAGGGGGTGGAGGCATGAGCGCGCAGCTCGCCGCCTACGCCACCTCCACCGGCGAGGCCTTCCAGTTCTGGGTCCTCGGCACCGTCGCCGTGATCGGCGCCCTGTGCACCGTCCTCATGAAGAGGGCCGTGCACAGCGCCCTCTGTCTCGCCGGCACCATGATCATCCTGGCGGTTTTCTACCTCGCCAACGGCGCCTACTTCCTGGGCATCGTGCAGATCGTCGTCTACACCGGCGCGATCATGATGCTGTTCCTCTTCGTGGTGATGCTGGTCGGCGTGACCGCCGCCGACTCCCTGACCGAGACCATCAAGGGCCAGCGCTGGCTGGCCCTTCTGTGTGGGGTCGGCTTCGGCGTCCTGCTCTTCGCGGGCATCGCCAACGCCTCCCTCAAGAACTTCAACGGCATCGGCCAGGCCAACGCCAACGGCAATGTGGAGGGCCTCGCCGCCCTCATCTTCACCAAGTACGTCTTCGCCTTCGAAATCACCGGCGCCCTGCTCATCACCGCGGCCGTGGGCGCCATGGTGCTCACCCACCGTGAGCGCACCGAGCGTGCCAAGACCCAGCGCGAGCAGTCCGAACAGCGCGTCCGCGACGGCAAGCACGTGCCGCCGCTGCCCGCCCCCGGCGTCTACGCCCGGCACAACGCCGTCGACATCGCCGGCCTGCTGCCCGACGGCACCCCGTCCGAGCTCACGGTCAACAAGACGCTGCGCGACCGCGGTCAGATCCGTGACGTGTCCGCGGAGGCCCTCAACGATCTGCGGGCCCTGGAACAGCGCGCCGAGGAACGGCTGGAGCGGACCCCGATCGAGCCGGAGAACCTCAAGCGGCCCGAGGAGGCGTCGAAGTGAACCCGGTCTACTACCTCTATCTCGCCGCCCTGTTGTTCACGATCGGCGCCACCGGTGTGCTGATCAGACGGAACGCGATCGTCGTCTTCATGTGCATCGAGCTGATGCTCAACGCCTGCAACCTCGCGTTCGTCGTCTTCTCCCGGATGCACGGCAATCTCGACGGCCAGATCATCGCCTTCTTCACGATGGTCGTCGCCGCCGCGGAGGTCGTGGTCGGGCTCGCGATCATCGTGTCGCTGTTCCGTACCCGCCACTCGGCCTCGGTCGACGACGCCAGCCTGATGAAGCTGTAAGGGGTCGCTGAATCGTGGAGAACCTGATTGCGCTGCTGATCGCGGCGCCCCTGCTCGGAGCGGCCGTCCTGCTGGTCGGCGGCCGCCGCCTGGACGGCGTGGGCCACTGGCTCGGCACGCTCCTGTCGACGACCTCGTTCGTGTTCGGCGTGATCCTCTTCGCCGACCTGCTGGGCAAGGACGCCGAGCACCGCACCCTGATGCAGCACCTGTTCACCTGGGTGCCGGTGGAGGGCTTCCAGGCGGACGTCACCTTCCGCCTCGACCAGCTGTCGATGACGTTCGTCCTGCTGATCACCGGCGTCGGCTCGCTCATCCACCTGTACTCGATCGGGTACATGGAGCACGACGAGCGCCGCCGCCGTTTCTTCGGCTACCTCAACCTGTTCCTCGCGGCGATGCTGCTGCTCGTCCTCGCCGACAACTACCTGCTGCTGTACGTCGGCTGGGAGGGCGTCGGTCTCGCCTCCTACCTGCTGATCGGCTTCTGGCAGCACAAGCCCAGCGCGGCCACCGCCGCGAAGAAGGCGTTCCTGGTCAACCGGGTCGGCGACATGGGCCTGTCGATCGCGATCATGCTGATGTTCACGACGTTCGGCACGTTCGCCTTCGGCCCGGTCCTCGGTCACGCCACCGACGCCTCCGAGGGCAGGCTCACCGCGATCGGCCTGATGCTGCTGCTCGCCGCCTGCGGCAAGTCCGCCCAGGTACCGCTGCAGTCCTGGCTCGGGGACGCCATGGAGGGCCCGACCCCGGTCTCGGCCCTCATCCACGCGGCGACCATGGTGACCGCCGGCGTCTACCTCATCGTCCGCTCCGGAGCGATCTTCAACGCGGCCCCGGACGCGCAGCTGGTCGTCACCGTCGTCGGTGCCGTCACGCTCCTGTTCGGTGCGATCGTCGGTTGCGCGAAGGACGACATCAAGAAGGCCCTCGCCGGCTCGACCATGTCGCAGATCGGCTACATGGTGCTCGCCGCCGGCCTCGGCCCGATCGGCTACGTCTTCGCGATCATGCACCTGGTGACGCACGGCTTCTTCAAGGCCGGGCTGTTCCTCGGCGCCGGTTCCGTCATGCACGGCATGAACGACGAGGTCGACATGCGCAAGTACGGCGGCCTGCGCAAGTACATGCCGGTCACCTTCATCACCTTCGGCCTCGGCTACCTCGCCATCATCGGCTTCCCGGGCCTGTCCGGCTTCTTCTCCAAGGACAAGATCATTGAGGCGGCGTTCGCCAAGGGCGGCACCGAGGGCTGGATCCTCGGCGCCTGCGCCCTGCTCGGTGCGGCCATCACCGCCTTCTACATGACGCGCGTCATGCTGATGACGTTCTTCGGCGAGAAGCGCTGGCAGCCCGACGAGCACGGCCACGAGCCACACCCGCACGAGTCCCCGAAGGTCATGACGATCCCGATGATCGTGCTGGCGATCGGCTCGGTCTTCGGCGGCGCCTTCTTCAGCATCGGCGACCGCTTCCTGCACTGGCTGGAACCGGTCACCGGCCACAGCGAGGGCGACTCCCCGCTCAGCGCGGCCACCGTCACCGGCGCCACCATGGTGTGCCTGGTCATCGGCGTCGGCATCGCCTACCTGCAGTACGGCCGCCGTCCGGTCCCCGCCGTCGCCCCGCGCGGTTCGCTGCTCACCCGCGCGGCCCGCCGCGACCTCCTCCAGGACGACTTCAACCACGTCGTCCTGGTCCGCGGCGGCGAACACCTCACCCGCTCCCTGGTCTACGTCGACCACACCCTGGTCGACGGGGTCGTCAACGGCACGGCGGCGGGCTTCGGCGGGCTCTCCGGCCGACTGCGCAAGCTTCAGAACGGCTATGCGCGCTCGTACGCGGTCTCGATGTTCGGCGGCGCTGCCCTCCTGGTCGCCGCGACCCTGCTGATGAGGGCGGTCTGATACCGATGTCCTTTCCTCTGCTGACAGCGACGGCGGTGCTCCCCGCCGTCGGGGCCATCGCCACGGCCGCCGTCCCGGCCGCGCAGCGCACCGCCGCCAAATGGCTCGCGCTGCTGGTCTCGCTCGGCACGCTCGTGCTCGCGATCGTCGTCCTGGTCCGCTTCGATCCGGGCGGCGCCCGCTACCAGCTCACCGAGTCCCACGCCTGGATCTCGGACTTCGGTGTCCGCTACGAACTGGGCGTCGACGGCATCGCGGTCGCCCTGCTCGCCCTGACCGCCCTGCTGATCCCGTTCATCATCCTGGCGGGCTGGCACGACGCCGACCCGCTGGAGACCGGCAGCAAGCGGTGGCGGCCCACCCAGGGCTTCTTCGCCCTGATCCTGGCCGTCGAGGCGATGGTGATCATCTCCTTCGAGGCCACCGACGTCTTCCTCTTCTACATCTTCTTCGAAGCCATGCTGATCCCGATGTACTTCCTCATCGGCGGCTTCGGGGACCGTGCCCACGCGGGCTCCGACGAGAACGCGGCGGCCCAGCGGTCCTACGCCGCCGTGAAGTTCCTCCTCTACAACCTGGTCGGCGGCCTGATCATGCTGGCCGCGGTGATCGGCCTCTACGTGGTCGCCGGGAACTTCTCCCTCGCGGAGATCGCGCAGGCCCGCGCGAACGGCTCGCTGCACATGGCGACCAGCACCGAACGCTGGCTGTTCCTCGGCTTCTTCTTCGCGTTCGCGGTGAAGGCGCCGCTGTGGCCGCTGCACACCTGGCTGCCCAACGCCATGCAGGAGTCCACCGCCCCGGTCGCCGTGCTCATCACGGCGGTCGTCGACAAGGTGGGCACGTTCGCGATGCTCCGCTTCTGCCTCCAGCTGTTCCCGGAGGCCTCGAAGTGGGCGACACCCGTCATCCTCGTCCTCGCCGTGATCAGCATCATCTACGGCGCGCTGCTCGCCGTCGGCCAGCGGGACATCAAGCGCCTGGTCGCCTACGCGTCCATCTCGCACTTCGGCTTCATCATCCTGGGCATCTTCGCGATGACCAGCCAGGGCCAGTCCGGCGCCACCCTCTACATGGTCAACCACGGCATCTCCACGGCCGCGCTGATGCTGGTCGCCGGCTTCCTGATCTCCCGGCGCGGCTCGCGGCTCATCGCCGACTACGGCGGTGTGCAGAAGGTCGCCCCGGTGCTCGCCGGCACCTTCCTGATCGGCGGCCTGGCCACCCTGTCGCTGCCGGGTCTCGCCCCCTTCGTGAGCGAATTCCTCGTCCTGGTCGGCACGTTCACGCGCTACCCGGCCATCGGCATCATCGCCACCCTCGGCATCGTCCTCGCCGCGCTCTACACCCTCGTCCTCTACCAGCGGACGATGACGGGCCCGGTGAAACCGGAGGTCTCCGCGATGCCCGACCTACGCGCGCGTGAACTCGTGGTCGTCACCCCGTTGATCGTTCTGCTGATCTTCCTGGGCGTCTACCCGAAGCCCGTCACGGACATCGTCAACCCGGCGGTCAAGCAGACCATGTCGGACGTACACAAGACCGACCCGAAGCCCGCAGTGGAGGCGGCCAAGTGAGCGCAACAGCCGTCCACAGCCTGTGGACAACCGCGGCCGAGCCGATCTCGAAGATCGACGCGCCGAAGATCGAATACGGACAATTGTCCCCCACCCTGATCGTGCTCGGCGCGGCGATCGTCGGGGTGCTCGTCGAGGCGTTCGTCCCGCGCAAATCCCGCTACTACGCGCAGGTCTTCGTCTCCGCCGTCGCGCTGTGCGCGGCCTTCGCGGCGGTCGTCGCACTGGCCGCGGACGGATACGGCACCACCAAGGCCCACATCGCCGCCATGGGCGCGATCGCCGTCGACGGACCGTCCCTGTTCCTCCAGGGCACGATCCTGCTGGCCGGCCTGCTCGGCCTGTTCACCTTCGCCGAACGCCGCCTCGACCCGGCCGCCCACGGCAACCGCGTCGACTCCTTCGCCGCACAGGCCGCCTCCGTGCCCGGCAGCGACAGCGAGAAGGCCGCGGTGAAGGCGGGCTTCACCACCACCGAGGTCTTCCCGCTGCTCCTCTTCGCGGTCGCCGGCATGCTGGTGTTCCCCTCGGCCAACGACCTGCTGACGCTCTTCGTGGCCCTGGAGGTCTTCTCCCTCCCGCTCTACCTGATGTGCGCCCTGGCCCGCCGCAAGCGCCTGCTGTCCCAGGAAGCCGCGGTCAAGTACTTCCTGCTCGGCGCCTTCGCCTCCGCGTTCACCCTGTTCGGCATCGCCCTGCTGTACGGCTACGCCGGCTCGGTGTCCTACGCCACCATCTCCCAGGTCGTCGACGGCACCGTCACCAGCATCGACCCCGCCCTCGCCGACACCATGGGCAACGACGCGCTGCTCCTGATCGGCACCGCGATGGTCGTCATGGGCCTGCTCTTCAAGGTCGGCGCGGTCCCCTTCCACATGTGGACGCCCGACGTCTACCAGGGCGCGCCCACCCCGGTGACCGGCTTCATGGCCGCGGCGACCAAGGTGGCCGCGTTCGGCGCGCTGCTGCGCCTGCTGTACGTCGTCCTGCCCGGCCTGCGCTGGGACTGGCGGCCGGTCATGTGGGGCGTCGCGATCATCACCATGCTGGGCGGCGCGATCGTCGCGATCACCCAGACCGACATCAAGCGACTGCTCGCGTACTCGTCGATCGCGCACGCCGGATTCATCCTCGCGGGTGTCATCGCGACCTCGAAGGACGGCGTGTCGTCCGTCCTCTTCTACCTGGCCGGGTACTCCTTCGTGACCA
This sequence comes from Streptomyces sp. NPDC058683, assembly GCF_042716195.1. Taxonomy (NCBI): domain Bacteria; kingdom Bacillati; phylum Actinomycetota; class Actinomycetes; order Kitasatosporales; family Streptomycetaceae; genus Streptomyces; species Streptomyces sp. NPDC058683. The sequence continues at coordinate 63,291 of NZ_JBHXSK010000022.1, read as the reverse complement.
TCGGCGCCTTCGCCGTGGTCACCCTGGTGCGCGACGCCGGCGGCGAGGCCACGCACCTGTCCAAGTGGGCCGGCCTCGGCCGCCGCTCACCGCTGGTCGCGGCCGTCTTCGCGGTGTTCCTGCTGGCCTTCGCGGGCATCCCGCTGACCTCCGGCTTCGCCGGGAAGTTCGCCGTGTTCAAGGCGGCGGCGGAGGGCGGGGCGGCCCCGCTGGTCGTCGTCGGTGTGATCTCGTCGGCGATCGCCGCGTTCTTCTACATCCGCGTGATCGTGCTGATGTTCTTCAGCGAGCCCAGGCCCGACGGCCCCACGGTCGCCGTCCCGTCACCGCTGACCATGGCGGCGATCGGCGTCGGCGTCGCGGTCACGCTGGTGCTCGGTGTGGCACCGCAGTACTTCCTGGACCTGGCGAGCCAGGCGGGAGTCTTCGTGCGCTGACCGCGCAGGTACGGCCGTGGGCCCCGGTTCCATGCAAAGGAACCGGGGCCCACGCGCGCGTGGGCGGTACAGGGCCGCAGGGATACAGGCATACAGGGCCGCAGGGGTACAGGGCCGCAGGGATACGGGCTTCCGGCGTGTCACCGAGCCGGCCGCGGCTACGGGCAGGTCACCGTCGGGTTCCACGGCGCGAACAGACCGCTCGGGTTGTCCTTCCAGATCCAGGCGCGCAGCGTGTACACGGAGCCGACACCGGGCAGCGTCGCCGGACCCTGGAACGTCTGTCCGAACAGCGTCGGCGCGGTCGCAGCGGTGCCGGCGCGCACGATCCACTCCACCCCCACCAGGGCACGGCCGCCGTCGCTGTCGGTCTCGTAGAGGAGACCCGCGGGCTCGGCCGGGTCGAGGCTGCCGACATGGGCGGGGTTCACGTAGTGGTAGCCCGCGCCTCCCTTGCCGGTCGCGGTGTCCTTGGTGCAGCCGCCGACGGGCGTGTACCCGTCCGTGACCGCGAACGGCTCGTACTGGTAGTCCGCGGTCGCCGTGTACGCCGGGGTCAGATCCGTCCACACGAACGGGTCGGCCTCGGGGACGGGAGCCGCGTCAGGGGGAACCGCGGCCAGAGCGAACGGCACGGCCAGCGCCAGAACGGTGCCGGCGGTGCGGGACCTGAGAGACATCCTGATGCTCCTTGGGGCGGAAGAGGCACGCGAGTGCGGCGCCTCCGTACAACGCGGGCCTCCCCGGTCCCGCCCGTGCAGCATGGCCCGCGCCGCTTCCGGGCCGCCACGCGAGGACGGCCAAAGGACTGAGGGCGCCGCCCGAGGGGAGCCTCGCCCCCGATCCCTCCCCGTGTACCTGCTCGCGTCCCTGCTCGCGACCGTCTCCGCGTCCCTTTCTCGGGTGGCGGGCCTGTGGATAACTCCGGCGCTGTCGGTCCGTGCCCCTATCGTGGGGGCAGTGGTCGAGGGACGACGTACGGGGGGCACGACGATGGGTGGGACGGGCGGAACCGACGAGATGCCAGGGACGACCGAGCCGCCGGGGACGCGGCAGACGCCCGGACCGGCGGACAGCGAGGCACTGGCCACGCTGCACAGGGTTTTCGGGTACGACGCCTTCCGGGGCGAGCAGGAATCGATCATCGAGCATGTGGTGGCCGGCGGTGACGCCGTCGTCCTCATGCCCACCGGCGGCGGAAAGTCGCTGTGCTACCAGATCCCCGCCCTGGTCAGACCTGGTACGGGCATCGTGGTCTCACCGCTCATCGCGCTCATGCAGGACCAGGTGGACGCCCTGCGCGCCCTCGGCGTGAACGCCGGGTTCGTCAACTCCACCCAGGACTTCGACGAGCGACGCGTGGTCGAGGCCCAGTTCCTCGCCGGAGAGCTCGACCTGCTCTACCTGGCACCGGAGCGGCTGCGCCTGGATTCCACGCTGGACCTGCTCGCCCGCGGCAAGATCGCCGTCTTCGCGATCGACGAGGCGCACTGCGTCTCCCAGTGGGGCCACGACTTCCGCCCCGACTATCTGGCGCTCTCCCTCCTCGGCGAGCGCTGGCCCGACGTCCCGCGCATCGCCCTCACGGCCACCGCCACCCACGCGACCCACGAGGAGATCACCCAGCGGCTGCACATGCCGGCCGCCCGGCACTTCGTGGCCAGCTTCGACCGGCCCAACATCCAGTACCGGATCGTCCCCAAGGCCGACCCCAAGAAGCAGCTGCTCACCTTCCTCCGCCAGGAACACGAAGGCGACGCGGGCATCGTCTACTGCCTCTCCCGCAAGTCGGTCGAATCCACGGCCGAATTCCTGACCCGCAACGGCGTCGAGGCCGTCCCCTACCACGCGGGCCTGGACGCGGGCACCCGTGCGGCCCACCAGTCCCGCTTCCTGCGCGAGGACGGCCTGGTCGTGGTCGCCACCATCGCCTTCGGTATGGGCATCGACAAACCCGACGTCCGGTTCGTCGCCCACCTCGACCTGCCCAAGTCCGTCGAGGGCTACTACCAGGAGACCGGCCGTGGCGGCCGCGACGGCCTGCCCTCCACCGCCTGGATGGCCTACGGCCTCAACGACGTCATACAGCAGCGCAAACTCATCCAGTCCGGCGAGGGTGACGAGGCGTTCCGCCGCCGCGCCCAGGCGCACCTCGACTCGATGCTCGCCCTGTGCGAGACCGCCCAGTGCCGCCGCGGGCAACTGCTCAAGTACTTCGGCCAGGACCCCGCCCCGGAGGGCTGCGGCAACTGCGACAGCTGCCTGACCCCGCCGGAGACCTGGGACGGCACCGTCGCCGCCCAGAAGGTCCTCTCCACGGTGGTACGACTGCAGCGCGAACGCGGGCAGAAGTTCGGCGCCGTCCAGATCGTCGACATCCTGCTCGGCAAGCGCACCGCCAAGGTCATACAGTTCGACCACGACCAGCTGTCCGTCTTCGGCATCGGCGCCGACCTCGACGAAGGCGAATGGCGGGGCGTCGTCCGGCAGCTGCTTGCCCAGGGGCTGCTGGCCGTCGAGGGCGAGTACGGCACGCTGGTGCTCACCGAGGCCAGCGGGACGGTACTGCGGCGGGAACGGGAGGTTCCGCTCCGCAAGGAGCCGAAGAAGCCCGTGGTCTCCCGGTCCTCCGGGACGTCCGGGTCCTCCGGGTCCTCGGGCAAGGGCAAGGCGAAGGCGGCTGTGGCAGAGCTGCCCGAGGACCTGCTCCCCGCATTCGAGGCACTCCGCGCCTGGCGTGCCGAACAGGCCCGCGAACAGGGCGTACCGGCATACGTGATCTTCCACGACGCCACGCTCCGGGAGATCGTCGGCCGGTGGCCCGAGTCGATCGCCGAACTGGCCACCGTCGGCGGCGTCGGCGAGAAGAAGCTCATCACCTACGGGGAAGGCGTGCTCGGAGTGCTGGCCTCCCTGAAGACACCGTCCTCCCCGGCCCCCGGCGCCGCCCCCGGGACAGCCGGGACCGGGACAGCCGGGACCGGGACAGCCGGGACCGGGACAGCCGGGACCGGGGACGAGGACCACTGGCCCGAGATGGACGCCGAGCCGGAGCCGGAGGACTGGATGTAGCCCGGTCCGGTCCCGGCGCGGGGGCCCTGCTCAGAGCCCCCGCGCCGCATAGGCCCTGACATCCGCGTCCGAGTCCGCCGTCGCGGTGGCCAGCGCCGCACGGGCCTCCTCGGCACCGGCGTGCCGGGTCAGGGCGAGGACGGCCGCCTTGCGGACATCGGCGTTCGGATCGGCGAGCGACTTGGCCAGGGCGGGCACCGCCACGGCGGCACCGGCCGCGCCCAGCGCCCGGGCGGCACCGACGCGCACCTGCCAGGCGGGGGCGGCCAGCGCGGCCACGGCACTCCCGGCCAGCGGCGGCGGGCAGCCGACGCCGGCCAGCGCCTCGTAGGCGGCCCCGCGGACCAGTACGTCGGGGTCACCCGTGAGGGTGGTGAGAGCGGCCAGGACACCGTCCACCTGGGCGGCGGCCCCGGCGGCTCCCACCGTCCCGAGGGCCTTCGCCACCGTCACCCGTACCTCCCGGGACGGGTCCGCGACCGCGTCGGCCAGGGCCTCGGCGGCGTCCACCGAGACCAGCGCCCGCACCGCCTCGATCCGCACCGCCGGATCGGCGTCGGGCAGAGCGGAAGCGAACAGACCGGCGTCGCCCAGCCGCAGCGCCCGCAGTACGTCCAGTGCCGCGGCCCGGACGACCGGGTCGGCCACCGCGAGCGCGCCGGCCAGGGCATTCCGCAACGCTGGCTCGGGCGCAAGCGTCTCGACCAGCTCGCGCAGCGAGGCCGCGGCGGCCGAACGCACCCCGGCATCGGGATCGGCCAGCGCACCGGCCAGCGCCCGCCCGGTGCCCACCGGAGCCGTCTCCGTCAGCACCGACACGGCGGTACGGCGGACCGAGGCATCGAGATCGGTCAAATAGGGCTCAAGAACGGCGAGTTCGGGCTCCTCCTCGGCGAGGGCGAGGAGCTCCAGAAGACGGGGCGAGGCCGGCTCGGCCCGGTCGGGCACCGCGGACCGGCCGGCGCCGGCCGCCACCGGCCCCGTGGCCACCGGCGGCACATCACGGGCGCCGGCCGTGGCCACGTCCAGCGGACGCACCTCGCCGATGTGCCGGGACGGACCGCCGACCGGGGTGAACTCCTCGACCGGCACCAGATACGGAGCCACGGGACGAGCCGTGAACTCCATCGCACCAGAGGGGGACTTGTGCAGATCGAGATGGTGGAACCAGGAGGCGTCGTCACGCTCGGGGTGATCGAGCCGGTCGTGGTAGAGACCCCAGCGGGACTCCGTACGGGCCAGCGAGGCACGGGCGGCCATCTCCGCGCAGTCGCGGATGAAACTCACCTCGGCACAGCGCATCAGCTCGTGCGGGGTGCGGGCACCCATGGAGGCGATGTCGTCCCGCATCCGCTCGAAGGACTCCAGGGCGAGGGAGAGCCGGGCCCCGGACTTCGGCGGAGCCACGTAGTCGTTGACGAAGCGGCGCAGCTTGTACTCGACCTGGGTCTGCGGCGGACCGTCCGGGTTGCGCAGCGGACGGTAGATCAACTCGTGTGCCTCACGCACCTGATCGGCAGGCAGCTCCCCCTCGTACGCCGTGTACTGGGAGGCGTCCGCGCCGGCGAGATCCCCGAAGACGAACGCGCCGATCATGTAGTTGTGCGGGACGCAGGCCAGGTCACCGGCGGCGTACAGCCGGGGCACGGTCGTACGGGCATGGTCGTCGACCCGGACCCCGGAGGCGGAGTGCCCGCCGCACAGGCCGATCTCGGAGATGTGCATCTCGACGTCATGGGTCCGGTAGTCGTGCCCCCGCCCGGAGTGGAAAGTGCCACGGGTGGGCCGCTCCGTGGAGTGCAGGATGGACTCCAGGGCGGAGACCGACTCCTCGGGGAGATGGCTCAGCTTCAGGTAGACCGGGCCGCGGTCGGAGGCGACCTCGGCCATCATCTGCCCCGACCAGTAGTCGGAGTCGACGAACCGCTCACCGTGCCGGTTGACCTGGTAACCGCCGAACGGGTTGGCGACGTACGCGCAGGCAGGCCCGTTGTAGTCCTTGATCAGGGGATTGATCTGGAAACACTCGATCCCGGTCAGCTCGGCACCGGCGTGGTAGGCCATGGCGTAACCGTCACCGGCGTTGGTCGGATTCTCGTACGTCCCGTACAGGTAGCCGGAGGCGGGCAGCCCCAGCCGCCCGGCCGCACCGGTCGCAAGAACCACCGCACCCGCGCGGACGGTCACGAACGCGCCGGTGCGCGTGTTGAATCCCACCGCACCCACCGCGCGCCCCTGCGCCGTCAGCACCCGCACCGGCATCACCCGGTTCTCGATACGGATCCGCTCCCGCATCTCACGACGCCGCAACTGCCGGTACAGGACCTTCTTGACATCCTTGCCTTCCGGCATCGGCAGTACGTACGAACCGGAGCGATGCACCTGGCGGACCGCGTACGCGCCATGCTCGTCCTTCTCGAACTTGACCCCGTACGACTCCAGGCGCTGGACCATGGCAAAACCACGCGTCGCCGTCTGCCGGACCGTGGACTGGTCGACGATCCCGTCGTTGGCACGGGTGATCTCCGCGACGTAGTCGTCGGGCTCGGCACGCCCCGGGACGACCGCGTTGTTGACGCCGTCCATCCCCATGGCGAGCGCACCGGAGTGCCGGACGTGGGCCTTCTCCAGGAGCAGCACGTTCGCACCGCGCTCGGCGGCGGTCAGGGCGGCCATGGTGCCGGCGGTGCCACCGCCGACGACGAGAACATCACAGGTCAGTTCCTCGACGTCGGTGACGGCGGGAATCTCCAGGGGGGCGGGCGCGGGGGCGTTCGCGGGGGTGGTCACCGGGATGCCTTTCAGATGCCGAGCGAGGAGAGGACGGTGCGGCGCAGGGCCACGCGGGCCGGGTCGTCCAGGGCGCCCCGGTCACGGGGACGCGGAACGTCGCATACGGAGGCCACCCGGCCGGCGGCGAGCAGAGCGACCCGGTCGCCGAGGAAGAGCGCCTCGTCCACGTCGTGGGTGACGAAGACGACGGTCGCACCCGTGCCGCGCAACACCTCCACCAGCAGGTCCTGCATGCCGGAACGGGTCTGGGCGTCGAGCGCGCCGAACGGCTCGTCCATGAGCACGGCCCGGGGCGAACCTGCCAGCGCCCGCGCCAACTGTGCCCGCTGGCGCTGCCCACCGGACACCCGGTGCGGCAACTGCCCCGCCTGTGCGGCCAGCCCGACCCGGCCCAGCCAGGACTCGGCCTGCGAGCGGCGCCCGGAACGCCCAACTCCCTTGATGGCGAGCGGCAGTTCGACGTTGCCCCGCAACGTGCGCCAGGGCAGCAGCGCGTCCTCCTGGAAGACCAGCGCCCGATCGGCCGACGGCCCCGTCAACGGTTCGCCGTCCTGCTCGACCGTCCCGGCCAGCGGGGACAGCAGCCCGGCGAACGTCCGCAGCAGCGTCGACTTGCCGCATCCCGAAGGGCCCACGACAGTGAGGATCTCGCCGGGACGGACATCCAGCTCGACACCGTGCAGCACCGCCGCGTCCGGACGGCCGAGCACGGCCGCACCCAGGGCGAGCCGGGCCCCTCGCGCGAGCGGCGGAGCGGCCACCTCAGACGAAGTGCTCATCGCGCGCCTCCTGGTCGGTATCACTGCAGCCCTGCTGCTGGGCATCGGCCTGCTTCTGGGACTCGCCGTCGGCCGGCACTGCGACCGGGGCGGCGACGGCGGCCACCGGAGTGCGGGGCCGGCCGTCGGGGACGTACGACGTGCGGGGCAGCCAGCGGGTCAGACGCCGGCCGAGGAGTTCGACGGCCGTGGAGGTGACCCAGCCGAGCACACCGATAGTGACCATCCCGACGAACACCCCCGGGTAGTTGACGATCGTGTAGTCCTGCCAGGTGCGGTAACCGACGCCGTACTGGCCGGAGATCATCTCGGCGGAGATCACACAGATCCACGAGACACCGATACCGACCGACAGACCACCGAAAATGCCGGGCAGCGCACCCGGCAGCACGACCGAACCCAGGATCCGCCACCGGCCACCGCCCATGGTGCGCACCGCCTCCTCCCACACGGGAGTGAGGGCGCGCACCGCATGCCGGGTGGAGACCAGTACCGGGAAGAAGGCGGCGGTGCAGGTGATGAAGACGATGCCCTGCTCATTGGAGGGGAACAGCAGGATCGCGACGGGCACGAGAGCGATCGCCGGTATCGGGCGGATCACCTCCAGGACCGGGCCGAGCAGGTCCTCGGCGAGGCGCGAGCGGGCCACGAGCACACCCGTCGCCACACCCAGGACGGCGGCCAGCAGGAAGCCGGTGAGGATCCGGGTGAGGCTGTCGGTGAGGTCCGTCCAGTAGTCGCCGCCGGAGATCCGGTCGGCGAAAGCATGAGCGATGTCGGTGACCGTCGGGAACTGCGAGAACCGCAGCCACAGGTCGACCTTGAGGCTGGTCAGCAGCTGCCACAACCCGAGGGCGGCGGCCAGCGACGCCACCCGCAGGACATACCGGCTCACGACGCCCGCCGCAGTGCGTCGGCGTAGCTGACGACCTCGGCGCCGCCGTGTGCGCCGACGTACGCTTGCGCCGTCGCCCGGGTCACGAACGGCAGCACCTGTTCACCGTCGGCCACCCACACCGCCTTGTCGGCGAACCAGAGCGTGCCGGTGGTCGCGTCAGGTACGTAGGCGGCACGAATGCCGGCGCTGTGCTTGGCGACGTACGCGAGCAACTCCTTGGGGGAGTTGAAGCTGATCGTCTTCTCGCTTCCCTTGGGCCACACCTCGCTCGCGGACGCCGCCAGCGTGGCGGCGAGCCGCTTGGCGTAGTCGGAACTGCCCAGGGCCTTCTTCACGTACTGGTCGTCGACGAACGAGTCCACGTCCACGTCACCGGTCAGCTCGGCGGCCTTGAGAACCGACACGTCCTGCTTCAGCGCGGAGACGAGCGCGGGCTTGATGGCGGGGTCGAACGTGGCGATGCCGTGCGCGCCGTTGTAGAGGTAGACGACCTCGGCGGGCAGATCGGTCGCATCGGCGACTTTCTCGGCGGCGGTCACCGGGTGGGCATTGAGGTAGTCGGTGGCCTCCGCCTGGGCCTTCAGGAACGCCTCCAGGACGGCGGGCCGCTGCTTCGCGAAGTCCTCGCGGGCGGTGACACCGTGGAAGGTGGGGAGGTCCAGCTGCGCGCCGTCGTACAGAGCCTTCGCCTTGCCCTGGTAGGCAAGCAACCCCGGCCAGGCCACGAACTGTGACAGTGCGTCCACGCTGCCCGCCGTCAGTGCCGAAGCGCCCACCGCGGGCTGCTGGTTGAGTTTGGAGATGCCTTTGTCCGGGTCTATGCCGGCGCGCTGGAGCGCGCGGACGAGGGTGCCGTCGGCAGCGGAGCCGATGCTCGTCGAGACCTTCTTGCCCTTCAGGTCCGTCAGCGAGGTGAGCTTGGAGTCTGGTGCGGTGACCACGGTGTTGAGGCCGCCGCGCAGGTTGTAGCCGGTGACGGAGACCAGACGCGTCGGCTGTCCGAGCTGTTTTCCGCGGGCTGCGTTGAGCAGCAGCGGAAAGTCGCCCATCGAGCCGATGTCGATCTTCCCGGCGGTCATCTGCGCGGTGATCGGTGCGCCCGTGGCGTAGTCCTGCCAGTCGACCTTGTAGGTGTGGCCGTCATGGAGGGCGTTGAGCTGTTGCTCGAAGTAGCCGAGGGAACGCAGCAGGGTGCCCGCCGTGACGGTGTTGATGGTCTTGGACTGGTAGCCGACGGTGATGGTGACCGTCTTGCTGTCGCCCGCCACGGCGCTGCCGCCGCAGGCGGACAGGGGCAGCAGCAGGAGGGCTGCGGATGCGGCGATCGCGGTGCGTTTCATGGGAGTTGTGGGCCTCTCACCGGAGCAGATAGGGCATGTTGACCGTCACGGCTCCGGTGGGGCAGCGGGCCGCGCAGGGGCCGCAGTACCAGCACTCGTCGACGTGCATGTAGGCCTTGCCGTTGCTCTCGTCGATGGCGAGGGAGTCCAGCGGGCACATGTCCACACAGAGCGTGCAGCCGTCGATGCACTTGGACTCGTCGATGGTCACGGGCACGTCGGCCCGCTGGGGCGCCAAAGGCATGGCTGTCTTCAGGAAACGGGTCAAGCGGAAGGGGTCAGAGAGAGCGGTGCAGGAGGCCGCTCATGGTGATGCGGTCGCCGCGGAAACGGATGAACTCCAGGTCGACGGGCCGGCCGTCGGCGAGGTGGGTGAGCCGTTCCAGCATCAGGACGGCCGCTCCGCGCGGGGCCTGGAGTACGGCGGCGGAGTGTGTGTCCGCGTTCACCGCTTCCAGAGTGATCTCGGCGTGGCCCAGGGGCTGGCCGGTGATCGACTCGAGGAGCCGGAAGACGTCGTTGTTCTCCAGATCGGCGCCGAGGAGCGCGGTGCCGATGTCGAGGGGGATGTAGGTGAGGTCGAGGGAGAGCGGGAGGCCGTTGAGCCGGCGCAGGCGTTCGATGTAGAGGACGTCGGCGTTTGGCGGGACGCGAAGGCGTTCGGCGACGGGGGCGGGTGCCGGGGCGGGGCCCATGGTGCGGACCTCGTTGGTGACCCGGCCGTGTTCGCGGAGGGTTTCCGCGAGGCCCATCAGACGGTCGAGCCCGTGCGGGTATTTCCGGGCGACGACCACGGTGCCCACGCCGGGGAGGCGGTCCACCAGGCCTTCGGCCCGCAGCAGGTCCAGGGCCTGGCGGACGGTGTTGCGGGTGGCGCTGTAGTCGGTGGCGAGAGTGGACTCGTGAGGGAGGCTGCCGTCCTGGAAGGCGCCGACGAGGATCTGGTGACGCAGCAGGTCGGCGAGCTGCCGGGCCTGGTCCGCACGCAGCCGGCGACGCGTCCGGTGGGCGGCCACCGTGGTGGCGGCGCCCTGACCGGCGTGGTCTCGGATGCGGTCGGTGGGTGGCATGGCTCGAACCATACTCATGAGGTAGGGAATGGGGTGTTGCCGGATTGTTGCGCCACCTGAGAACTCATCGGACACATCGCTGACCTGGGGCTTTAGGGTGGCGTGAGAGAGATCTGCCACCAGGGCGCGGGTCCCGCTCGCGCACCCTCAGGCCGGCGCGAAGGCAGATCTTGAACACCCGGGCGACGAGGACCACCGCGCCGTCGGACGGCTAAGCCTGGAGCATCGTGCGGGCCTGCTCGATCCACCCCGTCACGGCCTTGGCTCCGCAGCTCTCGGCGACCGCTTGTGCCTCGTCGAGGTGGTGGAGCGCGCCCGATCTGTTCCCCGTCTCGGCCGCGAGGTGGGCCAGTGCCACCAGGCCGGCCGCTTCCCCGGGCCTGAAGCCGATCGCCCGGCGCAGCGACACCGACTCGGTCAACCGTTCACGGGCCTGGTCGAGGTCGCCCGCGTCCTTGTCGGCGAAGCCGAGGTGGCGTATCGCGTAGGACATCGTCATCCGGTCGTCGACGGACTGCGCCAGCGCGTACGACCGCTCGAAGTACGGTCTGCCGGTGGCGCCGTCGCCCTTCACCACCTGGTGCCAGCAGCCGATCCAGAACAACGCGTCCGCCTCACCCGACGCGTTTCCCAGCCGCTGGTACAGCTCGGCCGCCCGTTCGAACAGCACCAACTCCTGGGTGTTCTCCTCACGGTGGTTCAGGAAGCGCACATGCAGGACCTTGCCCCGCGCCATGGACAGCGGCGCCTCGACAGCGTCCAGCACGTCGTCGGACCGGTCCAATGCGGATGTGTCGCTGCCGAACATCGCCGCTTCGAAAAGCTCTTCCGCATGCGCGACCCAGTCCTGCCCCTGCACGTCCTGCATGTCGCGCCCCTCCCCGTCGAACGATGGCAGTGCTGAAGCTATCTCCGCGGCTCTGGTAGTCGCCGAGGGTTTCGCCGGCGACGAGAGCTCAAGCCCACCCACGACCCGCGCCTAGGTCGTACCTTGCACCGCGCGGCCGTTGCCGGACCTCCAGCCGGGGCAGGAGCTCTACCCGAGCGCCGTCAGCCCCGGTGCGAAGGTGATCAGCAGCGGCAGCAGGGGTACCAGCGCGGCCACCGTCGTCGTCAGGGCCCGCTGGCGGCGCAGCAGCCGTGGTGGTGGTTCCAGGAGTCGGTCGACCCGCTCACCGAGCAGCCGTCGGCTGGACGCGCAGGACAGGACCCCGCGGTGCTGGTTCAGTTCGATCAGGGCCAGGGCGGTCGTGAGGTGGCCGCAGCGGCGGGATGCCGCGTCGTCGGCGGCGAGTTCGACGAGCCGGTGGGTCTGGTCGCAGAAGTGGGAGAACAGCGGCACGCGCGGGAAGCCCGTGGCCAGCGCGCTGGACAGGTGGAGCAGCCAGTCGTGGTGGGCGCGGGCGTGGCCCCGCTCGTGGGTGAGTACGGCGTCGAGCTGGTGGTCGGTGAGGCGGTGCAGCGCCCCGGTCGTCACGACCAGCTGCGGTGGATGCCCGGGCATCCACCAGGCGTCCGGGTATTCGTCCTCCAGCACCAGCATCGGCCCGCGCGCGGCCGGCAGCCCCGCCGGCAGTTCCGGTGCCCGTTCCCGCAGGTGTGCGCGGGTCTGGTCGCGGTGCCGCCGGGCCTCGACCAGCTCGCGGGCGAGCATCGCCGTCGTCCATGCGGCCCCGCACGCGAGGAGCACCGTGAGGGCGACCGCCCACAGGGGCGCGACGGACAGGTCGTACGCCGCGGTGACCGCCGGTGGCGCCGGCGCGAACACCCGGTCGCGCACGGTGTGGAAGACGGCCGCCGCGCCCAGGACGAGCGCGGCCAGGCAGCACATCAGCACGGTGGCGACCAGGCACTGCCACACCCACAGCGCGACCACCGGCTCCCGCTCGGGCCACAGGGACTGCACCAGCGCACGCGGCGCGGGCACCGCGGCCGTCAGGGCGACGACGCTCAGCAGGAGCAGGCAGAAGGTCATGCCGAGGCTCCGTTTCCCGATCGGAGGGGTGTGCGGGTGACGGGTGGTGCGGGGGTGATGCGCCGTTGCGCGACAGAGTGCGTACGCCGGCGCATCACGTGACGCGTGCGCCGTCGCCTCGCATGGTGCGTGTCCCGTCAGTATGACGGGACGGAGCGCTCCGAGTCAGGTGCCGACGAGGATCCGGGTGTCCTCCTCGCCGCACCCCGGCGGACAGCGCGCCCCTGCCCCTACGCGCGCTGCCCGGCCCGACCGCCCCTCACCCCGCCACGATCCGCCCGCTGACCTCCCCGAGTCCCACCCGGCTCCCGCCCGGCCCCGGCGCCCACGCGGACAGCGTCACCACGTCGCCGTCCTCCAGGTACGCCCGCTTGCCGTCCGGGAGTTCGAGCGGGTCCTGCCCGTTCCAGGTGAGTTCCAGCAGCGACCCGCGCTCGGCGGGTTCCGTGCCGCTCACCGTGCCGGAGCCGTACAGGTCGCCGGTGCGCAGTGAGGCGCCGTTGACGGTCACGTGGGCGAGTTGCTGCGCGGCGGTCCAGTACATGGTGGAGAACGGCGGCTCGGACACCACGTGACCGTTGATCGCGATCGACATCCGCAGGTCGTAACCCGCGGGCTCCTCGGCGGAGTCGTCGAGGTACGGCAGCAGTGGATGCGTCCGCCGCGGCGGGGCGATCCGTGCGTCCTCCAGTGCGTCCAGCGGGGTGATCCACGCCGAGACCGAGGTGGCGAACGACTTGCCGAGGAACGGGCCGAGCGGGACGTACTCCCAGGCCTGGATGTCGCGCGCCGACCAGTCGTTCAGGAGCGTGAGCCCGAACACGTGCTCCCGGAAGTCGCCCAGCGCCACCGGCCGTCCCTGCTGCGACGGCGCGCCGACGACGAAGCCGACCTCGGCTTCGATGTCCAGCCGGACCGACGGGCCGAACACCGGAGCCTCCGAGGGGTCCGCCGACGTCTTCCGCTGGCCCGACGGCCGTACGACGTCCGTCCCCGACACCACGACCGTGCCCGCGCGGCCGTGGTAACCGATCGGCAGGTGCTTCCAGTTGGGGGTGAGCGGTTCGGCGGCGTCGGGGCGGAAGATGCGGCCGGCGTTCCGGGCGTGGTTCTCGGAGGCGTAGAAGTCGACGTAGTCGGCGACCTCGAAGGGCAGGTGCAGGGTCACCGCGTCCAGTGGGTGGAAGAGGGGTTCGAGCACCTCGCGGTGCGCGGGCACGGTCACCCAGGCGGTCAGGGCGCGCCGTACGTCCGACCAGGTGGTGCGGCCCGCGGCCAGCAGCGGGTTGAGGGTCGGGCGGGCCAGCAGCGAGGCGTACGGGGAGCCGAGCGCGAGAGCCGCGGCGCCGGCGTCGAGGACGTGGTCACCGAGGCGGACGCCGACCCTCCGTTCCGTGCTCTCGGGAGTCGAGAACACGCCATACGGAAGATTGTGCGGGCCGAAGGGGTCACCCTCGGGGACCTCGAAGGGGGGCAAGGGGGGCATGGGGTGGCTGCCTCGCTCTCATCCGTGCCGCGCTGGGCCGACTGTGTGGTGACGTCGCTCTGGTGTTGCGCGGCATTCCATGTGGTCGGGCCACACGTTACGGGTGAGTTGGCTGTCGTGGCAGTGTCTAAAGAGTTCGCAATGTCCGAATAGGCCTTGTCGGAGGGGTCAATTCCGGCTTAGCGTCCTTTGGGGGACACGGACGGGGTGGGTCCGGTCCGTAGGGGGGACACGTGGGGGGACCCGTGGCCAGGAATGCCGTCAGCATGCCGTTCGATGCGGATCGCGACGTGCCGGGCCTGATCGTCAAGTTCGGCGACTATCCGCTGCACCACGGCGGGGTCGGCGCGATTCGCAGTCTGGGCCGCCTGGGCGTTCCCATGTACGCGATCACGGAGGACGCCTACACACCGGCGGCCTCCTCCCGTTATCTCAAACGGGCGTTCGTGTGGCCGACAACAGGCGCCGAGGAACCGGATCATCTGGTCGAGGGGCTGCTGCGCATCGGCCGCCGCATCGGCCGTCCGACCGTGCTGATCCCCACCGACGAGGAGGCCGCCGTCCTGATCGCGGAGCACCAGGACGCGCTCGGTGACCGTTTCCTCTTCCCGCGCGTGGAGGCCGCACTGCCCCGCCGGCTCGCCAGCAAGCAGGGGCTGCACGAACTCTGTGTGGAACACGGCATCCCCAGTCCGGCGGCCGCCTTCCCGCAGTCGTACGACGAGATCGTCGACTTCGCCGAGAAGGCCGGCTTCCCGATCGTCGCCAAGAACCGCGAGGCGTTCGTCCGGCGCAGTCGACCCGCCGTCAACGGCACGACGAAGATCGCCACCCGCGAGGGACTGCTCACTCTCGCGCGTGACTGGGGCACCCATCCGGGTGTCATCCTCCAGGAGTACCTCCCGAGGGAGGACGCCGAGGACTGGATCGTGCACGCCTACTTCGACGCCGACTCGAACCCGCGCGCTCTGTTCACCGGCGTCAAGGTGCGCTCGTGGCCGCCGCACGCGGGCATGACCGCGAACGCGTACGTCGTCGACAACCCGGAGCTCGCCGACCTCGCCGCGCGCTTCATCAAACAGATCGGCTTCAGCGGCATCATCGACCTCGACCTGCGCTTCGACCGCCGCGACGGGCAGTACAAGCTGCTCGACTTCAACCCGCGCATGGGCGCCCAGTTCCGGCTCTTCGAGAGCGAGTCGGGGGTGGACGTGGTCCGTGCCATGCACCTGGATCTGACCGGGCGCCGCGTCCCGGAGGGGGAACAGCGCGCCGGCCACCGGTACGTCGTGGAGAACATCGACCTGCCCGCCCTCCTCGCCTACCGCCGCAGCGGCTACACGACGCCGCATGCACCCGAGCGGCCGAGCGGGACCGAGCTGGCCTGGTTCGCGGGTGACGACCCGCTGCCGTTCGTCACGATGCTCGCCCGCTTCGTGCGTCCGGGCGCGAAGCACCTCTATCAGCTGTGGCGCACCAACCGCCGCGGTTCCAGCACCTCCACGAAGTAGGCACCACGTTCCTGGGGAGGGACTTCGTGATCCAACCGGTAGCAGTCATAGGTGCCGGGCCCTTCGGCCTGTCCACCGCCGCCCATCTGCGGGCGCGCGGCATCCCCGTCCGGGTCTTCGGCGATCCCATGGTCAGCTGGCGCGACCACATGCCCGAGGGCATGCTCCTGAAGTCGACGCCCGCCGCCTCCAACCTCGACTGCCCGCAGCGCGGGCACACCCTCGCCGACTACTGCGACGCGGCGGGCCTGCGCAGGCTGGTGACCGACGAGGACATCATCCCGGTGGACACCTTCATCGGCTACGGCGAGTGGTTCCAGCAGAAGCTGGTGCCCGAGCTGGAGCGGGTACGGGTGGTCTCCGTGGACCGCGACAAGGCGGCCGGGTTCGAACTCAAGCTGGACTCGGGGGAGCTGTTCACGGCCCGCGCGGTCGTCGTCGCCACCGGTCTGTCGGGGCTCGCCCACCTTCCCGCGGAGCTCGTGGGAGCGGCGGCGGACGGGCCCGCGGGAACCGTCTCGCACAGCTCCCAGCACCACGACCTGACCCGCTTCTCCGGCAAGGAACTGATCGTCGTCGGGTCCGGGCAGTCCGCGCTGGAGACGGCCGCTCTCGCTGCCGAGGCGGGCGCCCAGGTGCGGGTGGTCTCACGCGGACGCGGCAAGGTCGCCTTCGGCGCCCCGCCCTGGGACCAGCCCCGGCTGCGCCCGGAGTCCCCGTTCGGCCGGGCCTGGTCGCTGTGGGCGCTCAGCTACTACCCGCACCCCTACCGCTACCTCCCCGCGCGCACTCGCCACCACCTGGTCCGCCGGGTGCTCGGCCCGCTCGGCGCCTGGTGGCTGCGCGACCGCTTCGAGGACAAGGTCCAGGTCCACGAGGTCGCCGGTGTGACCGGCGCCGACACCTCCGACGGAGCCCCCGTCCTCACCGTCCGCACCCACGACGGACGCACCGACCGGCTCACCGCCGACCATGTCGTCGCCGCCACCGGCTACCGCGTGGACACCGCGGCGATGGACTTCCTCGGCCCCGAGCTGCGCACCCGCGTCGCGGTCAGCCGCGGCGCCCCGAAACTCGGCGCCGGATACGTCTCCTCCGTGCCCGGCCTGTACTTCACCGGCCTGCCCGCGGCGGCGTCGTACGGACCGGTGATGCGGTTCGTGTGCGGTACGGAGTTCGCCTCGCCGCGTCTGGCCAAGCACATGGCCGCCGCCCACGCCTGACACCCGTCCCGGGGCCGGGCCGCCACCCGGCTCCGGGGCTACGCCTCCGCGGCCGCCCGCTGCCAGGCCAGGAACTCCTCGATCAGCTCGGGCGGGTTGGCCGCCTCCGTGGCCTCGACCTCCCAGCCCGGGCAGTACATGTCGAAGACCACCACCGGCAGCGGCCGCCCGAGTACCTTCTCGATGCGGCCTCCGGCATGCAGGTCCTGGGCCAGCCGTATGCACGCGTCGGCGAAGTGCAGCCCCAACAGGTCACGCTTCGCGTCCAGTTCGGGGCCGTCGCCGTCCCCGTCGAACCAGAGTCCGAGCCGCCGGACCTCTTCGGCGTACAGCGCGCCGCCGACCGGGTCCTCGGGACAGTTGCCGAGCATCTCGAAGCCGTCGAGGAGCCAGCACGCGTAGTTCCAGCGCGCCTCGCCCGGGTCGGCCGGGTTCCGTTCGGCGTCGTACTGGCTCTCGGTGTTGTAGCCGATCGCCACGTACGGTCTGCGATCGTCGTGCTCGACGCGCCAGATGCGGAACGACAGCGCGTAGATCTCCGGCCGCAGCTCCCGCGGGAACCGCTCCAGCACCCCGGTCGCCGCCTCCAGCAGATGCGCCCGGAAGTCTCCCGGTCCGTCCGTCACCACGCCCGCCCCCGTCCGATCGGTGCGCTCAACCCACCGCCAACGTAACGCGCCCCACTGACAACGCCCCATCACGGCGACGGCGGGCGCCACTTGAGGCCGAAACGCACAGTGAGTCTCAGGGGCGTGCTGTCCGTATTCTCTGATCATGGTCGCACCCACCCCGTACTCACTGATCGCCACCGACCTGGACGGCACGCTGCTGCGCGCCGACGACACCCTGTCGGAACGGTCGCTCGCCGCGCTCGCGCGGGCCGGCCGGGCCGGCGCCCGGCATCTCGTGGTGACCGGCCGCCCCGCGCCGAGAGTGCGCCCCCTCCTGGACGACCTCGGCTGCACGGGACTCGCGGTCTGCGGCCAGGGCGCGCAGGTGTACGACGCCGGCGCGGACCGGCTGCTGTGGTCGGTCACCCTGGACCGGGAACTGGCGGAGACCGCCCTCGGCAAGATCGAGGCCGAGGTCGGGCAGGTGTACGCGGCGGTCGACCAGGACGGCGTGGACGGGCTCACGCTCATCGAGCCGGGCTATCTGATGCCCCACCCCACGCTGCCCGCGCTGCGCGTGGGCCGGCGCGACGACCTGTGGTGCGCGCCCATCAGCAAGGTGCTGCTGCGCCACCACACCCTGTCCGACGACGAACTGGCGGCGACCGCGCGCGCGGTGGTGGGCTCGCTGGCGACGGTCACCATGTCGGGGCCGGGAACCGTCGAGCTCCAGCCGTGCGGGGTGACCAAGGCGACCGGCCTGGCGCTGGCCGCCGACCATCTGGGACTGAGCCCCGAACAGGCCGTCGCCTTCGGGGACATGCCCAACGACATCCCCATGTTCGACTGGGCGTCCTACGGGGTGGCCATGGCCAACGCCCATCCCGAACTCAAGACGGTGGCCGACGAGATCACCTTGTCGAACGAGGACGACGGCATCGCCGTCGTCCTCGAAAGACTCTTCGGCTGACGGTGCCGGTCAGTACGCGCCGTGCACGTTGTCCATCGAGCCGTACCGCGCGGCGGCGTAGTTGCAGGCGGCGGTGATGTTCGCGACCGGGTCGTAGATGTCGAACGACGTGCCGTCCACGTGGTAGGTCTTGAACGTCGGGTCGATCACCTGGAGCAGGCCCTTGGACGGGATGCCGGCGGCCGCGTTGGAGTCCCAGAGGTTGATGGCCTGCGGGTTGCCGGAGGACTCACGCATCACGTTGCGGTAGATGCCGTTGTAGCTGCCCGGGATGTGCTTCTCGGCCATGATCGCGAGCGACTCGCGGATCCAGCCGTCGAGGTTGTTCGGGTACCCGGCGAGCGTCGTCGAGGCCGTCGAGGTGGTGGAGGTGGCGGCGGAAGCTGCCGTGGCCCCGATGAGCGGGAGGGCGAGAACGGCGGCGCCGGTGCTGGCGATGGCGAGCGTGCGGATGATGCGGTTACGGCGGGGACAGCGGTGCTGGGCGGCAGCAGACATGGCGTAGTTCCTCTCCGTCGCCTGCGAGGTGAGCTGTCGGGTTCGGGCCCGGGGAGTGCCCGGCCGCGCCGCCCTGAGGCGAGGCGACTTCACCCCTAGCCGTTCCGGTACGACGTCCGTCGGTGACGTCGGTCGCCCGGTCCGGCGACTTACCTGGTTTCCCCGCTCCTGCCGTGCGAATGGACTCGTCGATGGGTCACGACGGGCGGCGGCAGGATTCGGCGTCCGCCCGGCGAGCGGGAACGTATGCGAGAGCACATGTCCGGAACAAGTGCCTGATTCACACAACACACCCATTGACCTTGATCTGAGCCGTATGGGTAACTTGATCCTTTGCGTCTGCCAAGCCTCAACTCGCCCACAGGAAAAGGAAAGAAAGGGTCGCCTTACCGCCTCGGTGGCACTCCGGGCCACGTGACCCACTTCACGAAACGGCAATTGCGGCGAATCGGACAAGAGGGATTCATGGAATCCGTTTTTCCGGGCATCGGCGGAAAAGTGTCCCGCTGTCATTCGCGTGGATTGCCTTGATTGGGGTGGGTTAAGTGACCCGCATCACAGGAAATTCAATAGATTGTCCGAATTGCCTTATTCAGAGGAATTCCGGCCCGGTGGGGCGGAACCGGTGGGGTCCGGTCGGGTGTGGATCGGCAGGGGGCTCTGGGCATCCGGTTCATCCGGTCGTGTGCCCTCTCCGGCGCGCCCTCGTGAACTCCGTACGGTCCGGGTACGCGCGCGTGCCGCTGATCGTGTGCGGTGGGCAGGTCGGCATCCGGCGGCTTGGTCTCCTCGGGTGTCTCGAAGGCCATCGGTCGGCCCAAGGTCCAGGAGTGCGCCAGGAGTTCATGCGTGACGGTCGTACGTGAATCCGGTCACGTCGGAGGAGGGGGGCGGGTTTGCCGACCCGGCGGCGGGCAGGGCGGTCGTCCACGCGCGCGTGTCCACCGTGAGGGCGGAACCTCCGCCGCACCGCCCGTCGTTGTCATAGTGGCCGTCCGTGGAGCGGGCCGCGGCGACCGCCTTGAGCGGCTCGGGCGCGAGGGCCGCCGTCCGGAGGGAGATGCAGCCGTCCTGGGAGAAGCCGACCGTGCCGAGGGCTTGCGTTGTACCGCGGCCGCGCCGTCGACCGCTCGACGGTCGCGGGCCCGCCCTGCCCATCGGCCGAGACGTGCCCGTGGCGCATCGGGCCGCGGGTGGGGGAGGTGGGGGTGAGGTGCGTGTGTGGGCGGGCTCGTCCGCCAGTGGACGCCTCGCGCGCGTGGGGGCAACGTCCTGGCGGCGAAGAGGGGTGCGGAGGTCCTCGTGCGTGATCTCGTAGAGGGCGGCGGTATGGATGCGGATCGGCGCGGTGTGCCCCCGTCGGCTTTGGCGGGCGGCGAAGGGGGTACCTCCGGGCAGGTGACGTCGGACGGGGAGTGGGTGACCGTCCGTGGTCGCCGGTCTGCCGGACGGTCCGGCGTCGGACGCGCTGACGGCGCTGGTCCGGGACGCGGTTCACGCCTCGGCCGGGGACACGGCTTACACCCCGGTTCGGGACAACTGTCGGTACTTCCTGTTAAGTCATTGGATGTCAGATCGTATCGGCTGATCAAAAACATACCGGTCGTGATCCGATAGCGCCCGGGGTGTAACGGTGGGCGCCCTCGGTGATCGAAACCTGACCGGATACGCTGACTTGAGTGATGGCAGCGACCTATCGACAAACCGTGTAATCGCCAGTGGACACCAGCAGACAGGAGACCCCTCGTGACCGTCGGGCCGTTCGGGCTGAGCGTGCGGGACCAGGCTCTGGAAGCCGATGTCCAGGCCGGATTGACGGCTGTCGAGGAGGGCTTGCTAGAAGCCACCAAAAGTGAGGTCCCGTTCATCACGGAAGCCGCGCAGCACCTCGTGCGGGCCGGCGGGAAGCGGTTCCGGCCGCTGCTGGTGATGCTGGCCGCGCAGTTCGGTGACCCGTACGCGCCGGGCGTCGTGCCGTCGGCCGTGGTCGTCGAGCTGACCCACCTCGCCACGCTGTACCACGACGACGTCATGGACGAGGCGGCCGTGCGGCGCGGGGTCGACAGCGCCAACACCCGCTGGGGCAACTCGGTCGCCGTCCTCACCGGCGACTTCCTCTTCGCCCGCGCCTCGCAGATCCTCGCCGACCTCGGACCCGAGGCGGTGCGGGTCCAGGCCCTCGCGTTCGAACGGTTGGTGACGGGTCAGATCCTGGAGACGGCGGGTCCCTCGGACGGACGCGACCCGGTCGACCACTACCTCGACGTGCTCGGCGGCAAGACCGGATCGCTGGTGGCGGTCTCCTGCCGCTTCGGCGCGATGATGTCCGGCGCCGACGAGACGGTCGTGGACGTCCTCACCCAGTACGGCGAACGCCTCGGTGTCGCCTTCCAGCTCGCCGACGACGTCCTGGACATCGCCTCCGACTCCCGCGAGTCCGGCAAGACCCCGGGGACCGACCTCCGCGAGGGCATCCCCACGCTTCCGGTGCTACGGCTGCGGGAGCGGGCCGCGCGGCTGGGGCTGGCCGAGGACATCGCACTGTGCGAGCTGCTGGACTCCGACCTCACGGACGACGCGCGGCACGCGGAGGCCCTGACGGCCCTGCGGGCGCATCCGGCGCTGGAGCAGGCGCGCCGGGACACGGTCCGGTACGCGGAGGAGGCCCGGGCCGCACTGGCCCCTCTGGCCGAATGCGACGCGAAGGTGACGCTCCTGGAGCTGTGCGACGCGGTGGTGCACCGGGCGGGCTAGCCCCCTGCCCGTTCTGCCGACTCGGCTTCCCGAGAGGCCGCACCCAAGGAGCAACCGCCGTGACGCACGTCACACTCCTGGACTGAGTCCAATCTAGGATCCGTTCCGTACCCCTCCCCAGAAGCCGACGCAGGGGGCGTCGGCTGACACAGGGGGAGAAAACGGAATCATGGTCATCAATGCAACGCGTCGCAAGAGCCTCGTCGCCGCAGCCGTCACCGTGACCGCTCTCGGCGGTGCCGCCGTCCCGGCATCCGCCGCCACCAGCCACAGCTCTGCCGGCCGCGGCTCCACCGGCTCCGTCGTCCTCGTCGCCAGTCTGCGCGGCGCCAACGAGGTGCCCGTCGCCGGAGGGCCCGCCGTCGGGGACAAGGACGGCGTGGCGCTGGAGTTCATCCAGGTCAAGGGGGACAAGGTGACCGTCGCCGTGACCTGGCGCGGCACCGGCAGGCCGACCGACCTGCACATCCACCAGGGCGCCAAGGGCACCAACGGCGGGGTGAAGATCAACTTCGGGAAGCTCCTGAAGAAGGCCGAGGGCCACAGTGTCACCGGCAGCGTCAAGGTCACCGACAAGGCCCTGCTCAAGCAGCTCACCACCGACCCCGGCGCCTTCTACGCCAACCTGCACACCACCGAGTTCCCGGGCGGGGCGGTCCGCGGCCAGCTGCACGCCGTCACCACCGTCACCGACCTCAGGGGCGGCGGCCTCCAGGCCTCCGTCATCACCGGCAAGCAGATCTACGAGTGCAAGGCGGCCGACGGCGGCGGCTACGCCTTCGCCCAGCGTGACGTCAGCGCCAAGCTCGGCGGCGGCATCCGGCACTCCTTCGTCGCGCCCGGATCCGGCACCCCGCAGTGGGTCGCCCCCGACGGCAGCGCGGTCACCGGGGCGGTCCTGACCAAGACGCCGAACGGCGACGGCAACATCCCCGAGCTGGACCTCCGGACCACCCGGTCGGGCAAGAAGCACGGCCTGCTCGCGCACACCGGCGAGATCCTGCGCCTGAACACCGTCGGCGGCGTCGCCCCGGCCGGCTCCTGCACCCCGGGTGCCGTCGCCGGCGTCCCCTACCGGGCCGACTACGTGTTCGTGCAGCAACACTGAGTGAACGGGGCACGTGACAGCAAGTGACAGGAGGCGCCTTCGCGCACGACCCCTACGGGTCGGGGCAGGCGCCTCCACCCTTGTGTCATACCGGAGGCGTACGCGGAGTTGGCTCCCGGGTCTGACGCCTGGGAGGCCCCGATTTGGTGAGATGGAAACCACGGAAATCACCACCGCTCACCGATTCGGGTGAGAATGGCGGCTCAGGGTGGGAACACGTGCGAGCACAGCCGCCGCCGACGACGGAGGTAAGGCACACATGGCACCGTACGAAACCGAGGACAGCACGGGGGCCGCGCAGGCCGACGACGAGCTGCGCGCCGAGCGGCGGCGCAAGGCCGCGCGATACGTCGTCCCGGTCGCGGTCATGGGGGTGGCCGCGGCCACGATCGGGCTGGTTCCGGCGCTCGCCGACTCCGGCGACCCCGACCTGCCGAAGATCACCGCTCAGGAACTCATCAACAAGATCGCCAAGTCGGACGTGCAGCAGCTGTCCGGCACGGTGAAGATCAGCACCGACCTCGGCCTGCCCGACCTCGGCGGTCTGGAGAGCGGCCTGACGTCCGGCGCGGCCCAGGGCGGCGACGGCTCGTCCGCCGACCCGTCGACCAAGCTCACCGAGCTGGCCTCCGGCACGCACACGCTGCGCGTGGCCGCCGACGGCCCCGAGAAGCAGAAGGTGTCGCTGCTGGAGAGCGGCGCCGAGTACAGCCTCATCCACAACGGCACGGACGTGTGGGGCTACGACAGCAAGTCCAACGAGGTCTACCACTCCACCGCCGCCGACTCCGGCAAGGCCGAGCAGCACGAAGCCCCGGCCACGCCCAAGGACTTCGCCGACGAGGTCCTCAAGTCGGTCGACGACACCACGTCGGTGAAGGTCGACGGCACCGCCCAGGTGGCCGGCCGCGACGCCTACCGGCTGGTCATCAAGCCCAAGCAGTCCGGTACGACGGTCGGCGCGATCAGCATCGCGGTGGACGCCAAGACCGGTACCCCGCTGAAGTTCACGCTCACCCCGTCGAGCGGCGGCGCGGCCGTGGTCGACGCCGGCTACACCCAGGTGAGCTTCGCCAAGCCGGCCGCCTCGACCTTCGACTTCACCCCGCCCAAGGGCGCCAAGGTCACCGAGGGCGACAGCCTCGACAAGGCGAACCGGGCCGACAAGGGCGACGAGATCACGAAGTCGCCCGGCAAGGACACCCCCGAGGAGCTCGGCAAGAACGGCTTCGACGTCCTCGGCAAGGGCTGGAACTCCATAGCCGTCCTCGACACCGGCAGCAAGGGCGGGCTGCCCACCGACTCCGCCTCCGGCGGTGACCTCGGCGGCTTCCTCGGCTCGCTCGGCGACCCGGTCTCCGGCAAGTTCGGCAAGGGCACCGTCTTCTCGACCCGGCTGATCAACGCCCTGATCACGGACGACGGCAAGGTCTACGTCGGCGCGGTGGACAAGGCGGCGCTGGTGAAGGCGGCGAACGCGGGGTAGCAAGGCCGGACGGGTACCCCGGTACCCTGTGCCGCACGACGAATCGAGGGAGCCGATGGACCAACCGTCCGCCACGGAGCCGGAGTCGGAGGACCAGGGGCGGGACGACCCGGGCCAGGAGGGCCCGGGCCAGGACGGCCCGGCACACGCGAGCGTCATCGACACCCGCGGCCTCACCAAGCGCTACCGCGGCGGACAGCTCGCCGTGGACGGTCTCGACCTGACCGTCCCGGCGGGCAGCGTCTTCGGCTTCCTCGGTCCGAACGGCTCCGGCAAGACCACCACCATCCGCATGCTGATGGGCCTGATCACCCCCACCTCGGGCACGGCCCGCGTCCTGGGCCGCCCGATGCCGCGCGCCTCCCGCACCGTACTGCCCCAGGTCGGCGCCCTCATCGAGGGCCCGGCGCTGTACGGCTTCCTCTCCGGCCGCGACAACCTGCTGCGGTACGACGCCGCCGACCCGACCGCCGACCCGCGCACCCGGCGCACCCGTGTCGAGGCCGCGCTGGACCGGGTGGGCCTGACGGCCGCGGCCGCGAAGAAGGCGAAGGCCTACTCCCTGGGCATGAAGCAGCGCCTGGGGCTGGCCGCCGCGCTGCTCCAGCCCCGCAGGCTGCTGGTCCTGGACGAGCCCACCAACGGCCTCGACCCACAGGGCATGCGGGAGATCCGTTCCCTGGTGCGGGAGCTGGCCGGGGACGGCACGACCGTCTTCCTCTCCTCCCACCTCCTCGACGAGATCGAGCAGGTCTGCACCCACGCCGCCGTGATGGCGCAGGGCCGGCTGATCACCCAGGGCGCGGTGGCCGACCTGGCGGCCGGGGCCCGCGGCCGGCTCGTGGTGACCACCCCGGACACCGGCGAGGCGGCCCGGGTGCTCAAGGAACAGGGCGTCCCGGATGTCGTCATCGCCGAGGACCGGGTCACCGGCGAGCCGCCCGAGCGCGACCTCGCCGAGGTCAACGCGGCGCTCGTCGCGGCGGGTGTGCGCGTACGCGGCTTCACGCTCGAACGGGCCTCGCTGGAGGACGCGTTCGTGGCGCTGACCGGGGAGGGCTTCGATGTCGCAGGCTGACGTGGCGGTCGTGGAACGAACGGCCGTACGGCCGAACCCGCTGTGGACCCTCGGCCTGTTCCGCAGCGAGCTGGCCATCACCCTGCGGCGCTGGCGCACCCTCGCGCTGCTCGGCGTACTGGCGGCGGTGCCGGTCCTGGTCGGGGTCGCCGTCAAGATCGAGACGGGGGGCGACGGCCAGGCCGGCGGTGGTGGAGGCGGGGGCGGCGGGCCCGCGTTCATCGCGCAGATCACCAACAACGGACTGTTCCTGGTCTTCACGGCACTGGCGGCGACCCTCCCGTTCTTCCTTCCGATGGCCGTCGGGGTGGTGGCCGGGGACGCGATCGCCGGCGAGGCCAGCGCGGGTACCCTGCGCTATCTGCTGGTCGCCCCGGCGGGCCGCACCCGGCTGCTGCTCACCAAGTACGCGACGACGATGGCCTTCTGTCTGCTGGCCACCCTGGTGGTGGCCGCCTCCGCCCTCGCCGTCGGCGCGATCCTCTTCCCGCTCGGCGACCTGACCACCATCTCCGGCACCCGGATCTCGTTCACCGAGGGCCTCGGCCGGGCCCTGCTGATCGCCCTGGTGGTGGCGGTCTCCCTGACCGGCATAGCGGCGCTGGGTCTCTTCGTGTCCACGCTGACCAGCAGCGGCATCGCGGCGATGGCGACCACCGTCGGCCTGCTGATCACCGTCCAGATCCTCGACCAGATCCCGCAGCTGCACGCGCTCCAGCCGTACTTCTTCTCCCACTACTGGCTGTCCTTCGCCGACCTGGTGCGCGACCCCGTCTACTGGGACGACCTGGTCAGAAACCTGGAGCTGCAAGCCCTGTACGTGGCGGTGTTCGGGTCCGCGGCCTGGGCGCGGTTCACGACGAAGGACATCACGGCGTAACGGCGGGGGCGGCCGCGCCCACCGCGAAGCGGGCCGGCGGCGCCTCCTGGGCGAAGAACTCCTTGGCGCGTGCCAGCGCCTCGGTGTCCTTGAGGACATCTCCTCGCGCGCTGCCGTTGCCGAGCAGGACCCCGCCGAAGCGCATGCCCATGTAGGCGGCCGAGTTGTGGAGCAGGCCGGCGTACGGATCGGCGACGGACGGCTCGTGGTCCGCCAGCACGGCCACTCCCCACAGGGTGCGCCCCGTCAGGGTCGCCTTGAAGTCGAGACCGGGGGTGCGCAGCCAGCCCGACCAGTAGTCCAGGTAGCGCTTGGTGAGGCCGGACACCGAGTACCAGTACACCGGCGAGACGATCACGATGTCGGTCGCGGCGAGCGTGGCATCGAGCAGCAGCCCGGTGTTGGTGTCGGAGGGCGCCCGCACATGGTCGGCGTCGCGTCGCAGATCCACGAAGTCCGGCAGCGGATGGTCGGCCAGGCTGATCCACCGCTGTTCGACGTCCTCGGGCAGCTGTTCGGCGGCTCGGCGTGCCAGCAGTTCGGTGTTGCCGTCGAGACGGGAACTGCCCAGCACGAACAGGAAACGGCGAGTCACGAGATCCCCCAGGTGAGCGGCGTGCGATGAATAACGGTGCATGCATCTTATGCGTGCGCATTTAATTTGGCCAGTGGGTCGCCGTCGGGCCGGACACCAGGACACCAGGACACCGGATGGCCCCCTTCCTGATGCGAGGCTGTGACGTCGCGGTGACGCGTGGACCGAGGGGAGCGGCCAGACTTGACCGTACGCACGGGTACGACCGGACGGTGACGCCGGGGGAATGAGGGCCGATGTCCCGACTCAGCCGCGAGACGAAGCGGGAAACTCAGCAGACCGACCGGTCGGCACAACCGGTCGAGGTCCGCGTGACGGGCGGGGCCGCGACCGTGGACGGCGTGCCGCTGTTCCCCGCGCCCGGTGAGGAGCCCCAGCAGGCGGTCCTCAACCACCTCCAGCGCCTCGCCCACGCCACCGGCCGTCCCGTCCTCGCCACCGTTCACGACAGCCGCATCGGCTACGTCGTCCGCCTCCAGGTGAACCTGGACGGCTCCAGCAGCTTCACCGGCGACCCGGTACGGATGGCCGTGCCCGGTACGCCGAACGCGCCCGTCCCCCAGGAATCGGCACAGCAGCCCCGCCGGGACCGGCCGACGCATCTCCTGCACGCCGTCGACGAACCGCCGGTCGCGGACGCACCGGTGGCGGAGGCGCCGGTCGCGGAGGCGCCGGTCATGGAAGCGGCGGTTGCGGAAGCGGCCCCAGCGTTCCCCCTACGGGCGGTCCCCGAACCGCCAGTCGCGGCACCATCGGCGCCGGGCACGGTCCAGCCGCCGACCGGGGTGTTCGGCCCGCCGCCCGTCATGCACGGAACCCCCGCCCCCGCCGTCGTACCCGCTCAGCCCGTCACCGGGCCTCAGTCGGCGGTGCCCAGGACCGACCCTCGTGTCGAACCCCGCACAGAGCCCCGCACGCAGCCCCTCATAGAACCCCTCGTGGAACCCGAGTCCGCCGGTGTCTTCGACCCCGACCCCAGGCACACCCCGGCCCGCGGTTTCGACGCCGTCGCCGAGGAGGTGCTCGGGGACGAGCCCGTGACCGTGACCGCGGAGGGGGCCGCGCTGCTCACCGAGCCGGTGTCGCAGATCAACGAGGCCGTCCGGGCGGGCCGTATCGAAGTGGCGGCCGAACTCGCGGAGCGCACCGTCGCCGAGGCCTCCGCCACCCTCGGCGACGGTCACACCGAGGTGCTGCACCTGCGCGAGCTGACCGCCTACATCGCCTACCTGGCGGGCGACCCGCTGCGCGCCTTCCACCTCTCCCTCGACCTGGCCAGGCAGCACCGGCAGGCCCGGGACGGCGAGGGGGCGTACGGGAACGTGCGGAGCGCGGCAACCGCCTGGCGCGCGGTGCGCGACCCGGAGCACGGACTGCGCCTCGGCCGCGACCTGATCGACCTGTGGGCGCAGCTCATCACCGAGGACGGCCCGGCCGCCGACGACCCGGAGGAACTGGATTCGGCCCGCGCCCGGATGGCCCGCCTCACCGAACGCGCCCGCCGCGCGGCCGAGAACGCCTGAGCGTCAGCGAGCGAGCGAGCAAGCGAGCCAGACAGCCGGTCGGCCGGCCGGTCGGTCGGTCACTGCACGCAGAACTCGTTTCCCTCCGGGTCGGCCATCACCGTCCACTCCCCGGCCGACTCGGACACGTGCCGAACCACCGTCGCGCCCAGCCCTTCGAGCCGCGCCACCTCGTCCGTCCGCTTGCCCGCCTCGGCGTGCAGGTCGATGTGGAGCCGGTTCTTGCCGGACTTTCCTTCCGGCACCCGCTGGAACAGCAGCCGCCGCCCCAGCCCGGTCCCGCGCTCCTGGTCGAACGGGTCGTCCGGATGCCGTACGGCGATCAGGTCACGGAAGGCGGCACGGCCGTGGTACTCCACGGTCGCCGCGCCGGGCAGCGCGCCCTGCTCCAGCAGGCGTTCGACCAACGCGCTGTTGTCCTCGGCCACATAGTGCAGTGCGGCGGCCCAGAAGTCGGCCTGTACGTGCGGGTCGCGGGCGTCGACGACGAGTTTCCAGTGCAGGGGTGCGGGCGTCTGCGTCATGCCGCCCACTTATAGCCG
Source organism: Streptomyces sp. NPDC058683 (assembly GCF_042716195.1). Taxonomy (NCBI): domain Bacteria; kingdom Bacillati; phylum Actinomycetota; class Actinomycetes; order Kitasatosporales; family Streptomycetaceae; genus Streptomyces; species Streptomyces sp. NPDC058683. Next base: position 34,662 of record NZ_JBHXSK010000022.1, on the reverse strand, counting down.
ACGGCCGCCGGCCTCACACCTGACTTCTGGGAGTCTCCGCGGCCACCGTCACCGGCCGGGGTACGGCCGCCGCAGCGAGTGCCCGCGCGGACCGGCGGGCGGTGCGCAGCGCGTCCCAGGTGAGCAGGGCGAGGGCGACCCAGACCAGGGAGAAGCCGGCCCAGCGCTCGGCGGGCATCGCCTCGTGGAAGTAGAGGATGCCGAGCAGGAACTGGAAGACCGGCGCCAGGTACTGCAGCAGACCGAGCGTGGAGAGCGGGACGCGGATCGCGGCGGCGCCGAAGCAGACCAGCGGGAGCGCGGTGACGATACCGGTGGAGGCCAGCAGCGCGGCGTGCCCGGCACCGTCGTTGACGAAGCTGGACTCGCCGTGGCCGGCCAGCCACAGCAGATAGCCGAGCGCGGGCAGGAACTGGATCGCCGTCTCCGCCGCGAGTGACTCCACGCCGCCGAGGTTGACCTTCTTCTTGACGAGTCCGTAGGTCGCGAAGGAGAAGGCGAGGACGAGTGAGATCCACGGCGGCTGCCCGTAACCCACGGTCAGCACCACCACGGCGGCGAAGCCGACGCCCACCGCCGTCCACTGCGCGGGCCGCAGCCGTTCCTTCAGCAGCAGCACGCCCATGGCGATGGTCACCAGGGGGTTGATGAAGTAGCCGAGTGAGGCCTCGACGACGTGCCCGGAGTTCACGGCCCAGATGTAGACGCCCCAGTTGACGGTGATCACGGCGGCGGCGACCGTCACCAGCGCCAGTCGGCGCGGCTGCCGCAGCAGCTCACCGGCCCAGGCCCAGCGTCGTACGAAGGCCAGCGCGACGGCGACGAAGACCAGGGACCACACCATCCGGTGGGCCAGGATCTCCAGGGCCCCGGCGGGCTTCAGCAACGGCCAGAAGAGGGGGACCAGGCCCCACATCCCGTAGGCCGCGAAGCCGTTCACCAGCCCTTTCCGCCGCTCACCCCTCGATATCTCGGCCACCGGCCCTCCTTACGCCCAGCTCCAGCACACCGGGACGAAGGTAGCGCTGAGCACCCCCGTCTGTCATGGCCGTATCGGCATACGGTCATGACAGACGGGGGTGGGACTTCCCGGGCCTCACAGGCCGCTTGGGCCTCCAGGCCTCCCAGACCTCCCAGGCCCTCCCAGACCTCCTGGGCCTCCCGGGTTTCTCGGGTTTCTCGGGGCCTGCCAGGGGCAGGGCCTACTTCAGCGCGTCCGCGACGGCCTCGGAGATCGGGGTGGTCGGGCGGCCGGCCAGGCGGGAGAGGTCGCCGGAGTCGACGACCAGCTCGCCCTTGGTGATCGACGCGTCGACGCCGACCAGGATGGTGGCGAACGCCTCCGGCAAGCCGGCGCCGGTGAGGATGGACTGGAGCACCTCGCCGGGCACGGAGTTGTAGGCGATCTCCTTGCCGGTCTGCCGCGCGATCTCGGCCGCGTACTCGTCGAAGCTCCAGGCGACGTCGCCGCCCAGCTCGTAGGTCTGGTTCTCGTGGCCCTCGCCGGTCAGTACGGCGACGGCGGCGGCCGCGTAGTCCGCGCGGGAGGCCGAGGAGACCCGGCCCTCACCGGCGGCCGCGACGACGGCGTTGTGCTCCAGGACCGGGGCGAGGTTCTCGGTGTAGTTCTCGTGGTACCAGCCGTTGCGCAGCAGGGCGTAGGGCAGGCCGGAGGCGAGCAGCAGTTCCTCGGTGGCGCGGTGGTCGTCCACGAGCGACGCCGTCAGGCTGCCCGGGGCGCTGGTGTACGCGAGCAGGGCCACGCCGGCCGCCTTGGCCGCGTCGATGACGACCTTGTGCTGCTGCGGGCGGCCCTTGTCGAACTCGTTGCCCGAGATCAGGAGCACCTTGTCGCCGGCGGCGAAGAGGCCGTCGAAGGTCTCGGGGGAGTTGTAGTCGGCGACGGCGATGTTGACGCCCCGGGCGGCGAAGTCGGCGGCCTTGGACTTGTCGCGGACGACGGCGGTGATCTGTTCGGCCGGGACCTTCTCCAGCAGCTGCGTCACGACGTGACGGCCGAGGTGTCCGGTGGCTCCGGTGACAACGATGCTCATGGTCTGCGATCTCCTTGTGGGGTTCCGATGTCACTAACCCTAGGAGGTGCGCTAACTGAAAGAAAGTACCCACTTTGAAGTAAGGTACTGGCATGGCAGTAAGTACTCCCGAAGTCGAGAACCGCCCCGACGCGCCCGCGACGAGGGCCGACAAGTACGTCGTCGGTGAGGCGATGTGCCCGTACCGCCTGGTCCTGGAGCACGTCACCAGCCGCTGGGGCGTCCTGGTCCTGATCGAGCTCCTCGACCGCCCCCACCGCTTCAGCGAGCTGCGCCGCGCCATCGGCCGGGTCAGCGAGAAGATGCTCACCCAGACCCTCCAGACCCTGGAACGGGACGGCCTGGTCCACCGGGACGCCAAGCCCGTCATCCCGCCCCGGGTCGACTACTCCCTCACCGACCTCGGCCGCGAGGCCGCCCGGCAGGTACGGGACCTCGCGCTGTGGACCGAGCGGCGGATGGCGGACGTGACCCGGGCCCGGGAGGCGTACGACGAGGCGAAGCGCGCCTGAACGCGAACCGGGCCCGGACGCAGTGTCCGGGCCCGCTCGCGCTCACTGCTCGATGACGGTCAGCCGACGACCGTCCAGGTGTCCCCGCCGGCCAGCAGCGCCCCCAGGTCGCCCTTGCCGTGCTGCTCCACCGCCGTGTCCAGCTGCTCGGACATCTGGACGTCGTAGACGGGCCGTTCCACCGAGCGGAGCACGCCGATGGGCGTGTGGTGCAGGGTGTCCGGGTCGGCCAGCCGGGAGAGCGCGAAGGCCGTGGTGGGGGAGGGGGAGTGGGCGTCGTGGACGAGGATCTCGGACTCGTTGTCCGGGGTCACGTCGACCACCGTCAGGTCGCCGGTCAGCCGGTCGCGTACGACCCCGCGCGCGCCGTCGGTGCCGAAGCGGATGGGCTGTCCGTGCTCCAGGCGGATCACCGCTTCCTCGGCGGACTGCTTGTCCTTGAGGGTGTCGAAGGCGCCGTCGTTGAAGATGTTGCAGTTCTGGTAGATCTCGATCAGGGCCGTGCCGGGGTGGGCGGCGGCCTGGCGCAGCACGTCGGTGAGGTGCTTGCGGTCGGAGTCGATGGTGCGGGCCACGAAGGACGCCTCGGCGCCGATCGCCAGGGACACCGGGTTGAAGGGGGCGTCCAGGGAGCCCATCGGTGTCGACTTGGTGATTTTCCCGACTTCGGAAGTCGGTGAGTACTGGCCCTTCGTCAACCCGTAGATCCGGTTGTTGAAGAGGAGGATCTTCAGGTTGACGTTGCGGCGCAGGGCGTGGATGAGGTGGTTGCCGCCGATGGAGAGGGCGTCGCCGTCCCCGGTGACGACCCAGACGCTCAGGTCCCGGCGGGAGGTCGCCAGTCCGGTGGCGATGGCGGGGGCACGGCCGTGGATGGAGTGCATCCCGTAGGTGTTCATGTAGTACGGGAAACGGGAGGAGCAGCCGATGCCGGAGACGAAGACGATGTTCTCCTTCGCCAGCCCGAGTTCCGGCATGAACCCCTGCACCGCGGCCAGGATCGCGTAGTCACCGCAGCCCGGGCACCAGCGCACCTCCTGGTCGGACTTGAAGTCCTTCATGGACTGCTTGGCCGCGGCCTTGGGGACGAGCTGGAGCAGTCCGTCGGCGGTGTCAGTCATGGATGGCCTCCTTGAGCGCCTCGGCGAGCTGCTCGGCCTTGAACGGCATGCCGTTGACCTGGTTGTACGAATGCGCGTCCACGAGGTACTTCGCCCGGATGAGGGTGGCGAGCTGGCCGAGGTTCATCTCGGGGATCACCACCTTGTCGTACCGCCCCAGGACCGCACCCAGGTTGCGCGGGAAGGGGTTCAGGTGACGCAGGTGCGCCTGCGCGATCGGCTCGCCGGCCCGCCGTAGCCGCCGTACCGCGGCCGTGATCGGCCCGTAGGTGGAACCCCAGCCCAGGACCAGGGTGCGCGCGCCGTCCGGGTCGTCGACCTCGATGTCCGGGACGTCGATGCCGTCGATCTTGGCCTGCCGGGTACGGACCATGAAGTCGTGGTTGGCGGGGTCGTAGGAGATGTTGCCCGTGCCGTCCTGCTTCTCGATGCCGCCGATACGGTGTTCGAGACCGGGCGTACCCGGGATCGCCCACGGGCGGGCGAGTGTCCCCGGGTCGCGCTTGTACGGCCAGAAGACCTCGGTGCCGTCGTCGAGGGTGTGGTTGGGGCCCTGGGCGAACTGGACCCGCAGGTCGGGGAGTTCCTCCAGCTCCGGGATGCGCCAGGGCTCGCTGCCGTTGGCCAGGTAGCCGTCGGACAGCAGCATCACCGGCGTTCTGTACGTCAGCGCGATCCGGGCCGCCTCCAGCGCCGCGTCGAAGCAGTCGGCCGGGGTCCGGGGGGCGATCACGGGGACCGGGGCCTCGCCGTTGCGGCCGTACATCGCCTGGAGCAGGTCGGCCTGTTCGGTCTTGGTCGGCAACCCGGTGGACGGGCCGCCGCGCTGGATGTCGACGACGAGCAGCGGCAGCTCCAGCGACACCGCGAGCCCCACCGTCTCCGCCTTCAGCGCCACACCGGGGCCGGAGGTGGTGGTGACGGCGAGCGAGCCGCCGAAGGCCGCGCCCAGTGCCGCGCCGATCCCGGCGATCTCGTCCTCGGCCTGGAAGGTCCGCACACCGAAGTTCTTGTGCTTGGACAGTTCGTGGAGGATGTCGGAGGCCGGGGTGATCGGGTACGAGCCGAGGAAGAGCGGCAGGTCGGCCTGGCGGGACGCGGTGACCAGGCCGTAGGCCAGGGCCAGGTTCCCGGAGATGTTGCGGTAGGTGCCCACCGGGAACGCGGTGGTCGCCGGGGCGATCTCGTAGGAGACCGCGAAGTCCTCGGTCGTCTCCCCGAAGTTCCAGCCCGCGCGGAAGGCCGCCAGGTTGGCGTTCATGACCTCGGGATTGCGGGCGAACTTCTGCTTGAGGAACCGTTCCGTGCCCTCCGTGGGCCGGTGGTACATCCATGACAAGAGGCCGAGCGCGAACATGTTCTTGCTGCGCTCGGCCTCTTTGCGGGTGAGGTCGAATTCTTTGAGGGCTTCCACCGTCAGAGTGGTCAGCGGCACCGGATGGAGGCTGTAGCCGTCCAGTGAGCCGTCCTCCAGCGGGGAGGCGTCGTAGCCGACCTTCTGCATCGCCCGCTTGGTGAACTCGTCCGTGTTGACGATGATCTCCGCGCCGCGTGGCAGGTCCCCGATGTTGGCTTTCAGGGCGGCCGGGTTCATCGCGACCAGCACGTTCGGCGCGTCCCCGGGGGTGAGGATGTCGTGGTCGGCGAAGTGCAACTGGAATGAGGAGACCCCGGGCAGGGTGCCTGCCGGTGCACGGATCTCGGCGGGGAAGTTGGGGAGGGTCGAGAGATCGTTGCCGAAGGACGCGGTCTCCGACGTGAACCGGTCACCGGTGAGCTGCATACCGTCACCCGAGTCCCCCGCGAACCGGATGATCACCCGATCAAGGCGCCGGACGGCCTTCACACCGCCCGGCCTGCGCTGTTCTCCCACGACGGTTCCGTCGGCCTGTTCCGTTGTCCTGCTGACCTGGCTGGTCACTGAACTGGACCTCCTTCGAGGCGGCTGCCCGGGCGGGGTCGTCCCACGGACCATCCCGCAATCAACCCTACGTCGGTTAGGGTCGCCTTCCCGTGACCGCTCACATGATGGACGGCGTTCTGAGACGACCTGTCGCCCTGACTTGTCATGATTTTCTCTCCCCCTGGCTGCCTTCCGGCTCCGACACGGTGTCGGCCCGTCAGGAGTTCAGATAGGTCAGAACGGCCAGAACCCGTCGGTGGTCCCCGTCGCTCTGGGAGAGACCCAGCTTGAGGAAGATGTTGCTGACGTGCTTCTCGACGGCTCCGTCGCTCACGACCAGCTGCCGGGCGATCGCCGAGTTCGTCCGCCCCTCGGCCATCAGCCCCAGCACCTCCCGCTCGCGCGGGGTCAGCCCGGCCAGCACGTCCTGCTTGCGGCTGCGCCCGAGCAGCTGCGCGACCACCTCGGGGTCGAGCGCGGTACCGCCCTCGGCGACCCGCACGACCGCGTCCACGAACTCCCGGACATCGGCGACCCGGTCCTTGAGCAGATAGCCCACGCCCCGGCTGGAACCGGCCAGCAGTTCGGTGGCGTAGCGCTCCTCCACGTACTGCGACAGCACCAGCACCCCGAGCTGCGGATGCGCCTTGCGCAGCCGTACGGCGGCACGCACCCCCTCGTCGGTGTGCGTCGGCGGCATCCGTACGTCCGCCACCACCACGTCCGGCAGCGCACCCTGCGCGTCGAGATCGGCGATGGTCTTGACCAGCGCCTCCGCGTCGCCGACACCCGCGACAACATCATGTCCGCGGTCGGTCAACAGCCGGGTCAGCCCCTCTCTGAGCAGCACGGAATCCTCGGCGATGACCACCCGCACCCTGTCCTCCACGATCTCCCGGCCCCCCACACCCCGTCCGGCGTACATGCCTGCCCTGTCCGAAAGACCAGCATTCCAGCATTCGCATCGGAGCGCGGCGCGGTCATGAGAGGAGACGACCCAATTCAGCCCGCCGACATCAGGGCAACCTCGTACCGACCCGCCCGGCACCCCCGTCCACCATCCAGCCCGTCCGGCGTCCGAGGACGAGGCCGTTCAGGCCGATGCGGGGGCTGCGCGCGGCAGCCCCCAGCTGCCCGGGGGTCGAAGGGGCCGAGCCCCCCGGTGAGGGGGCGGGCAAGGGCGGCGGGGGGAGATCCGCGGCTTCAGCCCCGCCAGGGCAGCTCCGCCGTCACCCGCGTGGGCCCGCCCACCGGCGAGTCCACCACCACGATCCCGTCGACCGCGTCCAGCCGCTCGGCCAGCCCCGCCAGCCCCGACCCCTTCGCCGTGTCCGCACCCCCCACCCCGTCGTCCACGACCTGCAGCATCAACCGGTCCTCGCTCCGCCACACATCCACGGCCGCCGCACTCGCCCGCGCATGCTTGCTGATGTTCTGCAGCAGCTCGGACACTGTGAAGTACGCGATCCCCTCGATCGCCGCCGCCGGCCGCTCCGCCAGGTCGACCTCCACCCGCACCGGCACCGTGCACCGCGAGGCCACCGCCGACAGCGCCGCGTCCAGCCCCCGGTCGGTGAGCACCGCGGGATGGATCCCCCGGGCCAGGTCCCTGAGCTCCTGCAGCGCGGTCTTCACCTCACCGTGCGCCTCGTCCACCATCCGCGCCGCGACCTGCGGATCCTCCCGCAGCTTCTCCTTCGCCAGCCCCAGATCCATGGCCAGCGCCACCAGCCGGGCCTGCGCCCCGTCGTGCAGATCCCGCTCGATGCGCCGCAGGTCGGCCGCGGCCGTGTCGACGACCACCCCCCGGTCCGACTCCAGCTCCACGACCCGCGACGCCAGCTTCGAGGGCCCGAGCAGCCCCTGCACCATCAGCCGGTCCACCAGCGTCAGCGCCCGTACGATCCACGGCGTGGCCAGCGTGAACAACAGCCCGACCAGCGCGGTCACGGTGATCTCGAACGGGTTGTCGAGGTAGACGCTGTGATGCGCGTCGCCGTACAGCTGAAGACCGCCCTGCCCGGCGTACATCGGGAAGACCCAGAACCACAGCGGATACGTCAGCAGGGCCCAGCCGTACGCCCAGAAGTTGAGCGCGACGACGAAGGAGAACGTCGACCAGGGGAACTGGAGGACCGCGTACAGCAGATGGCGCCAGGACGTGCCGCTCTTCAGTACCGCGCCGATCCATGCCATCACCCCGGGCTTGCGCATCCGCAACGGTTCCGGGTCGGCCACCTCCAGGCGCAGCAGCCCGCGCGCCCGCGCCCGCTCCAGCGCCCCGAAGCCCCGGCAGCCGGCGAGGGCGGCGGCCAGCAGGGGGACCCCGATGAAGGTCACCAGCAGACCGACGCCGAGGGACACCATCGTCACGGTCCACACGAACAGCGTGACGCCGATCGGGAAGCCCAGCAGCACATAGGCGAACTCACGCCAGCTGCGCGCCTCGAACGGCGCCCGCAGCACGGCCGGCACCCGGTGCCGAGGCTCACCGTACGGGTCGTAGCCGTACCCGTGGCCCTGCCCGTAGCCGTACCCGTGGCCCTGCCCGTAGCCGTATCCGTACCCGTCGTCCTGCCCGTATCCGTGCCCGTGCCCGTACTCCGTGGCCATCGGTGCCGTCCCGTCCGTCCTGTGCCGTCTGTGCCGGCTGTTCCAGCTCGTCCCGTCAGGCCTGTCCCTGTCGTACCTCCACCCTGCTGTGCCGCAGGTCCGCGAACCATGGAGGCCGTCGGCATCTTGAACGGGGGGTTTTCCCTACCCCCGGTCGCGCCAGGGCAGCTCGGCGGTGACCGTCGTGGGACCGCCGGCCGGTGAGTCGACGACGAACAGGCCGTCCACCGCGCCCAGCCGGTCGGCGAGCCCGCGCATCCCGGTGCCGCCGTCCAGGCTGGCGCCGCCCTGCCCGTCGTCCGTCACCTGGATCAGCAGCCGGTCGTCGGTGCGCCACACGTCGACCGACGCGCTGCGCGCCCCGCTGTGCTTGCTGATGTTCTGCAGCAGCTCGGAGACGGTGAAATAGGCGATGCCCTCGATCGCGGGCGCCGGTCTGGACGGCAGGTCGGCGGTCACCTGGACCGGTACCGTGCAGCGCGAGGCGACCGAGGACAGCGCCGCGTCCAGCCCGCGGTCGGTCAGCACCGCCGGGTGGATGCCCCGGGCGAGGTCCCTGAGCTCCTGCAGCGCCAGCTTCACCTCGCCGTGCGCCTCCTCGACCATCGCGGCGGCCCCGTCGGGGTCCTCCAGCAGCTTCTCCTTCGCCAGACCGAGCCCCATGGCGAGGTTGACGAGGCGCGCCTGGGCGCCGTCGTGCAGATCCCGTTCGATACGCCGCAGGTCGGCGGCGGCCGTGTCCACCACGACCCCCCGGTCCGACTCCAGTTCGGCGATCCGGCGCTCCAGCTCGTCGGAGGGCGACAGCAGACCGCGGACCATCGCCCGGTCCGCGTTCGCCAGCCCGCGCGCGATGAACGGCAGCACCGGCCACAGCACGAACAACGACGTCAGCACGGTGCAGAAGGTGAGGATGCCCCAGGGCAGCCGGATGAAGTCGTACAGCAGCGTCCGCCAGCCCACCGGATCCTTCAGCGCCATCCACAGCCGCCCAGTGCCCCCACTCCGCTTGCCCAAGGGCAGCGGAGTCGGCTCCTCCACCCGCACCCCGAGCAGCGCACGCGCGCGTGCCCGCTCCAGCTTGCCCAGCTGCCGGGCGCCCAGCAGCGTGCCGGCGAGCAGCGGGATGCCGACCACCGTGATCGTCAGCGCCGCGCTCACCCACACCGTCGTGAACACATAGATGAAGCCGAACACCGACACCGGCAGGTTCAGCAGGAGGTGCGCGATCTCCTTCCAGGTGTGACCGTCGTAGGCGAAGCGGACGGGCGGCAGCCGGTCGCGGTCTTCGCCGCCGTCGGCCAGGCTGCGGGAACGGGGTACGGGTACGGTCATATGCGCCAGCGTGCCGTGTGCCGTGACGCAATGCCATGCAGTTCACCGCCCGGACCACCCTGGGGAAAACCCCACCGGTCGCCCCGGTGTCACGTATCACCGCGTGACGGGCTGCTTACCGTGTCTTTATCAGGGCCTAGACTCCCGTGCGTACAGATCGTCGAATCAAGAGTTGACTGAGGTCACGACGCGGAGCCGGGCAGGCCCGTTGTCTGTCGAGGGAGTGAGGAGACGGACGATGTGGGAGACGGTGAGCGGTGAGCGGACCGTGGTCGTCGCCGCGGACTACTTCGCGTCCTACTCGGTCGTGGGACTGCTGGCCCTCGTCGGCGTGCTCTTCGTCGCCGCCGCCTTCGGAGCCGGCCGGCTGCTGCGCCCCGTGGTCCCCACGCCCGAGAAGCTCCTGACCTACGAGTGCGGTGTCGACCCCGTCGGCGAGGGCTGGGCGCACACCCAGGTCCGCTACTACGTCTACGCCTTCCTCTACGTCATCTTCGCGGTCGACTCGATCTTCCTGTTCCCCTGGGCGACGGTCTTCGCCGCCCCCGGCTACGGCGCCACCACGCTCGTGGAGATGTTCGTCTTCCTCGGCTTCCTCGCCATCGGCCTGCTGTACGCATACAAGAAGGGCGTCCTGACATGGACGTGACGGAGCCTGTCTCCCTGCCGGAGCCGAAGAGGCTGGGCACGCTCGCCCGCCTCGCCCCCGAGCCGATGAAGGTCGTCCTCAACTGGGGCCGCCGATACTCGCTCTGGGTCTTCAACTTCGGCCTCGCCTGCTGCGCGATCGAGTTCATCGCCGCGTCGATGGCCCGCCACGACTTCATCCGCCTCGGGGTGATCCCCTTCGCGCCGGGTCCCCGCCAGGCCGACCTGATGGTCGTCTCGGGCACGGTCACCGACAAGATGGCCCCGGCCGTCAAGCGCCTGTACGAGCAGATGCCCGAGCCCAAGTACGTCATCTCCTTCGGCGCGTGCAGCAACTGCGGCGGCCCGTACTGGGACTCCTACTCCGTCACCAAGGGCGTCGACCAGATCATCCCGGTCGACGTCTACGTCCCCGGCTGCCCGCCGCGCCCCGAGGCCCTCCTCCAGGGCATCCTCAAACTCCAGGAGAAGATCGCGGCGGAGTCCCTGGGCGAGCGCTACGGCACCCCCCGTCCGTCCGCCGCCGCCCTCCAGAGCGACCTGGTGCGGCCACCGGCCCCCGCCGCCGAAGGGGACGCGCGATGACGGCCCCCACCGGTTGGCTCCCCACCCCCGTGGACGAACTCTTCGGCTCGGACGCCACGGCCGAGGAGTCCTACGAGGTCCTCACGGTCGACGTACCTCCCGCCTCCTGGCTCGCCGCCCTGGAGACCGCCCGTACGACCCTGAACTGCACCTTCTTCGACTGGCTGAGCGCGGTCGACGAACCCGGCACCGGCTTCCGCGTCTCCGCCCACGTCGTCGCCCTCGCCCCGGTCCGCCGCCTGCTCCTGCGGACGACCGTGCCGCACTCCGCCCCCGAACTCCCCTCCGCCGTCGGCGTCTACGCGGGCGCCCGCTGGCACGAACGCGAGACCCACGAGATGTTCGGCGTCCGCTTCTCCGGCCACCCCGGTCTGGACCATCTCCTCCTCCCGGAAACCTTCGAGGGCCACCCCCTCCGCAAGGACTTCGTCCTCGCCGCCCGCGTCGCCAAGGCCTGGCCCGGCGCCAAGGAACCCGGCGAGTCCGACCACGGCGGCCCCAGGCGCCGCCAGATGCTCCCCCCGGGCGTCCCCGACCCCAACGAATGGGGCCCCCTGAAGGGCCGGCTCCCCGCAGCCCCCGCCCGCCCGGCCCGAGCGGCAGCGGGACGCCCCACCGGCGAACGCCCGGCCGGCCCGCCCGGCGAACGCCCGCCCCGTACGCCCGGCGAACGCCCGGTACGGCGCTCCCGCACGGCAGCGGAGGGCTCGGCGAGCCAGACGGCCGGGGCGGGGAACCCAGCCGGGCCGACGCCTGCGGCGGAAGCGACGCCGGCTGTCGAGGCGGCGCCGGCTGTGGAGGCGGCGCCGGCTGTGGAGGCGGCCCCGGCTGTGGAGGCGGCGTCCGCCGAGGCACAGCCGACGTCCACCCCACGCCGGGCACGGAGCGCGACCGAGGGGTCTGCTTCCCAGCGCGCGGTTTCCGGGGAACAGCCGCCGGCGGGTCCGCGCCGGGCACGGAGTGCGACCGAGGGCTCCGCCTCCCAGCGGGCGGGATCCGCGGCAGACGAGACCGCTCCGGCGGAGGAGCCGACGGCCGCCGCTCCCCGGGGACCGCGCCGGGCACGTACCGCCTCGGGTGGCTCCGCGTCGCAGCGCGCGCAGCAGACGGCACCGCCGGCAGAACCGGCCACCCCGGCCCGCCCCGCGAGCCCACGCAGCGCCGACGCCCCGTGGCACCACGCCCGCCCGGCCTTCGACGAACCGGGAGGCGAGGAGCGGCGGGTTACGCCGTCTGAGCCGACGGAGCCGACGGAGCCGACGGAGCCGTTTGAGCCGGCCGAGGCACGCGGGGATGGGCCCGAGACCGAGAAGCCGGAGCCAGAGGCGGAGGCGGGGGAGCCGACGGGGTCGGAGTCGGCTGGACCTGGGTCGGCGGCGCCTGAGTCAGCCGGGCCTGAGCCGACTGAGCCTGAGCCGACTGGACCTCAGTCGGCCGGGCCTGAGTCGGCCGCGTCCGCACCGACCGCACCGGTCTCGGCCGAGCCGGAGCCTGCCGAGCCCGAGGCACCTGCCGGACCGGAGGCTCCCGAGGACGCCGAGGCCTCCCAGGAAGCCGGACCTGCGACCTCACCCTCCGACTCCGCGGACGCCTCAGCCCCCGACGCTCCCGCCCCTGAGGCCCCGGCGTCCGACGCCCCCGCCGCCGACGCTCCTCCCAGTCCCGAAGCCCCGGCGCCGCCTCAGGGCAGCGCCACCCCCGAACAACCCGCCCCCCGCGAAGACCGTCCAGGAGGCCCGTAGTGAACGACGCTCTGGACGTCGTCCTGCGACTCCTCGTCGTGTTCGTCGTCTTCCTCACCTTTCCCTTGATCGTCGGTCAGACCGAGCACAAGGTGATGGCCCATATGCAGGGCCGCCTCGGCCCGATGTACGCCGGTGGTTTCCACGGCTGGGCCCAGCTGATCGCCGACGGCGTGAAGTTCGCGCAGAAGGAGGACGTGGTCCCGGCGGGCGCGGACCGCCGTATCTTCCAGCTGGCGCCCGCGGTGTCCCTCCTCCCGTATCTGCTCGTGCTGCTCGCCATCCCGATCGGCCCCGGCGAGGGTGCCGTCGGCCAGGTCCTGGACGCGGGTGTGTTCTTCGTGCTGGCCGTGATGGGCGTCGGCGTCCTCGGCTCGCTCATGGCCGGCTGGGCCAGTGCCAACAAGTTCTCCCTCCTCGGCGGCCTGCGTACCGCCGCCCAGCTCCTTGCCTACGAACTCCCGATGCTGCTCGCCGCCGCCTCCGTGGCGATGGCGGCCGGCACGGTCTCCCTGCCGGGCATCGTCGGCGCCTTCCACTGGTGGTGGCTGCCCTGGCAGCTCACCGGCGGCCTGGTCTTCTTCATCGCCGGCCTCGCGGAACTCCAGCGGCCTCCCTTCGACATGCCCGTCGCCGACACGGAGATCATCTTCGGCGCGTACACCGAGTACACCGGCTTGCGCTTCGCCCTGTTCCTGCTCGCCGAGTACGCCGGGATCGTCGTCCTGTGCGGCCTGACCACCGTCCTCTTCCTGGGCGGCTGGCACGGCCCGTGGGGAGCGGACGGCCTCGGCTGGCTGTGGACCCTTGTGAAGACGGCACTCCTCGCCTTCGTCGTGATCTGGCTCCGCGTGACCTACCCCCGGCTGCGCGAGGACCAGCTGCAGAAGTTCTCCTGGACCCTTCTCGTCCCGCTCTCTCTCGCCCAGATCGCCCTCACCGGCATCGTCAAGGTGGTGATCTCCTAACCATGGCCCCCATCCCCGGCAGCGGCCTCGCCAAGGGCCTGGCCGTCACCCTGCGCACGATGACCCGGAAGACGGTCACCGAGCAGTACCCGGACGCCCTGCCCGAGCTCCCGCCCCGCACCCGCGGTGTGATCGGCCTGTTCGAGGAGAACTGCACGGTCTGCATGCTCTGCGCCCGTGAGTGCCCCGACTGGTGCATCTACATCGACTCCCACAAGGAGACCGTCCCGGCGGCGGCCCCGGGCGGCCGCGAACGCAGCCGCAACGTCCTGGACCGCTTCGCCATCGACTTCTCCCTGTGCATGTACTGCGGTATCTGCATCGAGGTCTGTCCTTTCGACGCCCTGTTCTGGTCCCCGGAGTTCGAGTACGCCGAGACCGACATCCACGAACTCACCCACGAGCGCGACAAGCTCCGCGAGTGGATGTGGACGGTCCCGGCCCCGCCCGCCCTCGACCCCGGCGCGGAGGAACCGAAGGAGATCGCCGCCGCCCGGAAGACCGCCGAGAAGCTCGCGGCCGCCCAGGCCGAGCCGCAGGAGGGGGATTCGTGAGCCCCCTCGCCCAGGCGCCGCACGGCTTCCTGTCCCCGACCGGCGTGGAGATCGCCTTTCTCCTCGTAGGCCTGGTCACCTTCGGCGCCGCCCTCGTCACGGTCACCACCCGCCAACTGGTGCACGCCGCCCTGTGGCTGGTGGTCACCCTCGGCGGTCTCGCCGTCGAATACCTGCTGCTCACCGCCGAGTTCATCGCCTGGGTGCAAGTCCTCATCTATGTGGGCTCCGTAGTCGTCCTCCTTCTCTTCGGGCTGATGCTCACCAAGGCCCCGATCGGCCGCTCCCCGGACGCCGACTCCGGGAACCGCTGGGCCGCGTCGGCCGTCGCCGTGGCCGCGGCTGCCGCCCTGGTCTGGGTGGTCGTGGACGCCTTCCGTGCCACCTGGATCGACCTGGACGGCCCTGCCGCCGGTTCGACGAAGGTCACCGGAGAGAGCCTCTTCCAGAACTGGGTCCTGCCCTTCGAGGCGCTCTCCGTCCTCCTCCTCGCGGCCCTGGTCGGCGCCATCGTCCTGTCCCGGAAGGCGAAGGCGGACTCGGTCCCGCCCCCTGTGAACGGGCGGACCGTCACGCAGAGTTCCCCTTCGGTCACGGATTCCGGGATTCACCCGATCGAGCAAAAGACCGAGCAGGAAGGCGCCCGCTGATGCACCTCGCCTATCCCGCCGTTCTCTCCGCCCTCCTCTTCTGTACCGGCCTGTACGGCGTCCTCGCCCGCCGCAACGCGATCCTGGTCCTGATGTCGGTCGAGCTGATGCTCAACGCCGTCAACCTCAACCTCGTCGCCTTCGACGTGTGGCTGAGCAGGGCCGCCCGGGACACCCTGCACTCCGGTCAGGCGCTGACCCTGTTCACCATCGCCATCGCCGCCGCCGAGATCGGCATCGGCCTGGCGATCGTCCTCGCCGTCTACCGCAACCGCGGCACCTCCGCCATCGACCGGCTCCGCGACACCGCCGAGGGCCACGAGCACGGCACGCCCACGGACGGGACGGCCGACGAGAAGGCTGAGGCCACCGCGTGACCACGACCACCCTCGCCGTCCTCGTCCCCCTCCTGCCCTTCCTGGCCGCCGCGGCCGGCCTGCTCGTGGGGCGCACGGCCCCCGGCTTCGTCCGCCCGCTCGCGGTCCTGCCGACCCTCGCCGCGCTCGCGCTGGCCATCACGGTCGCCGTGGACCAGGGCGGCGGCCGGGCCGTCGACGCCCACACCCAACTCACCCCGACCGGCTCGGTCCCGATCGAACTCGCCCTGCACATCGACGGCTTCGCCGCCCTCGTCGCCGTCCTGGTCGCCTTCGTCGCCACCTGTGTGCAGATCTACTCGACCGGCTACCTGCGCGACGACCCGCGCTACCCCTCGTACGCCGCCCTCGTCTCCCTCTTCACCTCCGCGATGCTGCTGGTCGTCTACTCCGGCGACCTGATCGTGCTGCTGGTCGGCTGGGAAGTCATGGGCATCTGCTCCTACTTCCTGGTCGGCCACTACTGGGAGACCCCCGAGGCCCGCGCCGCCTCCATCAAGGCCTTCCTGGTCACCAAACTCGGCGACGTGCCGTTCCTGATCGGCCTGTTCGCGCTCGCCACCGACGCCGGCTCCTTCCGCATCACCACGATCCTCGGCACCGTCGCGAACGGCGGACTGCACCATCCGACTCTGGTAGCCCTGCTGCTCCTGTGCGGAGTGGCGGGCAAGTCGGCGCAGTTCCCGCTGCACACCTGGCTCCCCGACGCCATGGCGGGCCCGACCCCCGTCTCCGCGCTGATCCACGCCGCCACGATGGTCGCCGCCGGCGTCTACTTCGTCGCCCGTCTCCTTCCGGTCTTCGAGGCCAGTGCGGCCGTGATGGTCGTCCTCGCCGTCATGGGCGCCGTCACGATGGTCGGTTCGGCCCTCGCCGCCCTCGCCCAGGACGACATCAAACGCGTCCTCGCCTACTCGACGATCGGCCAGCTCGGCTACATGACCGGCGCCCTCGCCGTCGGCGACCGCGGTGCCGCCGTCTTCCACCTCCTGTCCCACGGCGCCTTCAAGGCACTGCTGTTCCTCGCGGCCGGCGTGATCATCCACGCCGCCGGCACCAACTCGCTGGCCGTCATGTCCCGCACCTCCGGACTGCGCGAACGCGTCCCGGACGCCTACTGGACGATGACCGTGGCGCTTCTCGCGCTGGCCGCGATCCCGCCCTTCAGCGGCTTCTTCTCCAAGGAGTCCGTCCTGGGCGCCGCCGAACACACGGCCACCGGCCACACCGCGCACGCCCCCGGCAGCGCCGGCTGGATCGTCCTCGTCGCCGGCCTGGTCACCGCCGTACTCACCGCCGCGTACGCGACCCGGCTGTGGCTGCTCGCCTTCCGGGGCCGGGGCACCGAGGCCCCGGACCACGGCCGGCAGCCGCTGTCCATGACCGTCGTGCTGTGGGTCCTGACCGTCCCGTCCCTCGCCTTCGGCGGGCTCGCCTACCGGTCGCTGCCCGGCTGGTTCGACGGCCGCGACCTCACCCCGACCCTCACCACCTCGATCCTCGGCACCGGCCTCGCGCTCGCCGGCGGACTCGTCACCTACGGCGCTTGGCAGCGCACCAGGGCGCTGGCCGCCCGCGCACCGATCGGCGCCGTCGCCGCGCACCCCGAGGGCGACGCCGGACTGGTCGAGGCCGAGGCCGTCGCCGCCCACGAGCCCGCGTTCGGCGACATCGCCTACGCACCCGACCCGGCGGACCCCGCCCGGCTGCTGCTCGGCCCGCTGCGCCGGCACGCCGCCGAAGGCTTCCACCTGGACGCCGCGTACGACGTGCTGTTCGTCCGCCCGGTCCTGGCGGCGGCGAGCCTCGTCCAGTTCCTCGACCGCGAGGTCGTCGACACCTACGTCCGCGGCGCGGCCGCCGCACCCCGCCTGCTCGGCGCCGCCGTACGACGCGCCCAGACCGGCAACGTCCAGACCTACGTGAGCGCGCTGCTCGCCGGCACCGTCGTCCTGGCGGTCGCCGTCCTCCTCGTCGCCACGGGAGCGTGAGCAGGCGTGATCGATATCAACGAGTCCGTGATGAAGTTTCTTCTGGCATTGATCGTCGTCGGCCCGCTCCTCGGAGCCGTCGCCGCCCTGCTCCCCGCCCCGACCGGGCTGAAGGGGAAGTCACCCGAGCAGGCCGTGCTCCGCCACGGCGTGACCGTGACCGGCACGATCCTCATCGCCGCGATCGTCCTCGCGCTCGGCTTCGACCACGACCATCCGTCGAGGATGCAGGCCACGACCGACATCAGCTGGATCCCCGCACTCGACGTGCGCATCCACCTCGGCATCGACGGCATCTCCCTCCCCCTCGTGGTCCTCACCGCGCTGCTGACCTTCCTCTGCGCGCTCTACTCGTACTTCAACATGCCCGCGGGCCCGTCCCCGAAGGCCTTCGTCGCACTGCTGCTCGTCCTCGAGTCCGGCACCCTCGCGAGCTTCGCCGTCCTCGACCTGCTGCTGTTCTTCCTCGCGTTCGAGATGGTCCTCATCCCGATGTACTTCCTCATCGCCCGCTGGGGCGGCGAGGGGCGGACCCAGGCCGCCTGGAAGTTCATCCTCTTCACCCTGCTCGGATCCGTCGTCATGCTGCTCGGCCTGCTCCTGATCGGAATCAAGGCGGGCACCTTCGACATGGTGGCACTCGCCACTGACAACGGCCGGTCACTGACCGCATCCGTGCAGGTCATCGCCGTTCTGGCGATCGGGATCGGGCTTGCGGTCAAGACCCCGATGTGGCCCCTGCACAGCTGGCTGCCGGACGCCCACACCGCCGCGCCGACGGTGGGCTCGGTCCTGCTGGCCGGCGTCCTGCTGAAAATGGGTACGTACGGGTTCGTCCGGATCCTGCTGCCGGTCGCGCCGGACGGATTCCGCACCTTCGCGCCGTACCTCGCCGCCTTCGCCGTGGTCGGGATCATCTACGGCTCCCTGGCCTGCCTGAACCTGGCCAAACGGGGCGCGAAGGGCGACCTCAAGCGCCTGATCGCCTACTCCTCCGTCGGCCACATGGGCTTCGTCCTGCTCGGCATCGCCACCATGACCCCGACCGGCGTCAACGGCGCCCTGTTCGCCAACATCGCCCACGGCCTCATCACCGGCCTGCTGTTCTTCCTGATCGGCGGCCTCAAGGACCGCACCGGTACCACCGACCTCGACACCCTGGCCGAGGAGACCGGCGCCGCGCTCTACGGCAAGGCACCGCGCCTCGGCGGGCTCCTCGCCTTCGCCGCCGTCGCCTCGCTCGGACTGCCCGGACTCGCCGGGTTCTGGGGCGAGATGCTCACCCTGTTCGGCGCGTTCAAACCCGCCGCCGGCCTCAGCCGCCCCGCCTTCCTCACCTTCATGGCGATCGCCGCCTTCGGCACCCTGCTGACCGCCGCGTACATGCTGGCCGTGGTCCGCCGCGTCTGCATGGGCGCCGTACCGCAGGACATGCCGAAACTCGCCGACGTCCGCACCTACGAGTTCGCGGCCTGGACCCCGCTCGTCGCCCTCACCGTCGTCGCCGGACTGTGGCCGAAGGCCCTGCTCGGGCTCACCGACCCGGCAGTGCAGCAGCTCCTCGCAGGAGGCCCCCGATGAGCGTCCTGGCCCAGCCGCAGGCCGCGAACCTCGTCCAGTCCGTCGACTGGCTCGCCATCGCACCGCCCACCCTCACCGCGGTCGTCGCCCTCGCCGTCCTCGTCGCGGACCTGTTCGTGCCGGAGGCCAGAAAGCCGCTCCTCGGCTGGGTGTCGGTCGCCGGACTCGCCGCGGCCGCCGTCCTGCTGCTGCCGCTCCTGGACCACGACCGCAGCACCTTCTGCCTGACGGGCGCCACGCGCGCGTGCAGCTACACGGCCGACCGGTTCACCCTGGTCGTGCAGTTCCTGGTGCTAGGCGGCGCCCTGCTCACCGCCCTGCTGTCCGTCACCACCCTGAAGGACGGCAACCGCCGCTACCCCCAGGGCGAGTTCTGGTTCCTGCTGCTCTCCTCGGCCGCCGGCGCCGCCCTGCTGCCCGCCTCCCGCGACCTCGCCACCCTGATCGTCGCCCTGGAGGTCGCCTCCCTGCCCGCCTTCGCCCTCGTCGGCATCCGGCACGGCGACGCGAAGTCCTCCGAAGCCGCCCTGAAGTTCTTCCTGTCCTCGGTGACCGCGACCGCCGTCAGCCTCCTGGGCATCAGCTTCGTTTACGCCACCACCGGCAGCCTCTACCTCACCCAGGTCGCCGACCGCATCCAGCACGTCGACGGCCAGCTGCACACCCTCGCCCAGACGGGTGTCGTCCTCACCCTTGTGGGCTTCGCGTTCAAGACAGCCGCCGTCCCCTTCCACTTCTGGGTCCCCGACACCTACATCGGCGCCCCGCTCCCCATCGCCGCCTACCTGTCCGTCGTCGGCAAGGCCGTCGGCTTCTCCGGCCTGATCCTGGTCACCGTCGTCGCCTTCCCGTCGTACGCCGACGTCTGGGCCCCCGCACTCGCCGCCCTGGCCGCCCTCACCATGACCGTCGGCAACGTCGCGGCCCTGCGCCAGCAGGCCACGCGCGCGTACAGCGCGGTACGACTGCTCGCCTGGTCGTCGGTGGGCCAGGCCGGCTACCTGCTCGTGCCGATCGCCGCCGCCGGATACGCCAAGGACCCCCAGAAGGCCGTCGGCTCCACCGTCGCCTACGCCCTCATGTACGCGGCCGTGAACCTCGGCGCCTTCGCGGTGGCCGCCCTGGTCGGCCGTACGAAGGAACTCAACCGGCTCTCCGACTACCGCGGCCTGTACGGCAAGAACCCGCTGACCGCACTGCTCCTGGCGTTCTTCCTGCTGTGCCTGGCCGGGCTCCCGCCCGGCATCATCGGACTGTTCGCCAAGGTCACCGTCTTCTCGGCGGCCGTCGACGCCGGCCTCGGCTGGCTGGCCGTCGTCATGGCCGTCAACGTCGTGATCGCCCTCTACTACTACCTCCAGTGGACGGCCCTGCTGTTCCGCGCCCCCGAAGGCGACACCGCCAGGCACCGCCTTCCGGCCCCCCTCACGGCCGCGCTCGCCCTCACCGGCGCCCTCGGCGTCGCGCTGTCCGGCGCGCCCCAGCTGGTGCTCCGCTTCGCCGCCACCGGCCTGTTCTGACGCCCTTCACGCGCGCGTGCGGTCCACCGGCGCGCGGGGCGGGGCGCGGCTTTCACCCGGACGGCTCACGCGGCGCACAGCGGACACAAGGGAACTAGTGGCCGTCGCCTGGCGTTGACCAGTGCGGAAGGGTCCACTGGACGTGACACCACGACACCGGTGGCATCGCAGATCGGAAGGCAGCACCGCAGGCAAAGGGCTCCCCTGCCGCACGACTTGGAGGGCGTACCGTGCACCGCCGGCACAACGGACTCAGAACGGCAGTTCTCCTTGGGGGACTGTCGGCACTCATCATCGTCATCGGCAGCTTCTTCGGCCGGACGGGTCTGATCGTCGCGGTCCTCGTCGCCCTCGGCACGAACGCGTACGCGTACTGGAACAGCGACAAACTGGCGCTACGCGCGATGCGCGCGCGCCCGGTGAGCGAATTCGAGGCGCCGGCCCTGTACCGGATGGTCCGCGACCTCTCCACCCAGGCCCGCCAGCCCATGCCCCGCCTGTACATCTCCCCGACGGAGGCCCCGAACGCCTTCGCGACCGGCCGCAACCCGCGCAACGCCGCCGTGTGCTGCACCGAGGGCATCCTGCGCATCCTGGACGAGCGCGAACTGCGGGGGGTGATCGGCCACGAGCTCAGCCACGTCTACAACCGCGACATCCTCATCTCGTCGGTCGCCGGCGCCCTCGCCTCGGTGATCATGTTCCTGGTCAACTTCGCCTGGCTGATCCCGGTCGGCCGTTCGGACGACGACGACGGCCCCGGCTTCCTCGGCCTGCTGCTGATCATGATCCTGGGCCCGCTCGCCGCGACCGTCATCCAGCTCGCCATCAGCCGCTCCCGGGAGTACGAGGCGGACGCCTCCGGTGCCCAGCTGACCGGCGACCCGCTCGCCCTCGCCGGCGCCCTGCGCAAGCTGGAGGCCGGCACCAAGCAGCTCCCGCTGCCCCCCGAGCCGCGGATCGAGACCGCGAGCCACATGATGATCGCGAACCCCTTCCGTCCGGGCCAGGGACTGTCCAAGATGTTCTCGACGCATCCGCCCATGGCGGAGCGGATCGCCCGGCTAGAGAAGATGGCAGGTCGCCCGCAGTGAAGACCATCCTGAACGTCATTTGGCTCGTCCTGAGCGGCTTCTGGCTGTTCCTCGGCTACCTGCTGGCGGGCGTGATCCTCTGCATCACGATCATCGGCATTCCCTTCGGCATAGCGGCCTTCCGTATCGGCGTCTACGCCCTGTGGCCCTTCGGGTACACCACCGTCGAGCGGCGGGACGCCGGCGCCCCGTCCTGTGTCGGCAACGTCCTGTGGCTGGTCCTCGCGGGCTGGTGGCTGGCCCTCGCCCACATCGTCACCGGTGTCGTGATGTGCCTGACGATCATCGGGATCCCGTTCGGCATCGCCAACTTCAAGCTGATCCCGGTCTCCCTGCTTCCGCTGGGACGCGAGATCGTGCCCACGGACCAGCCGTTCGCAACTCGCTGACCACCTTTCATCCGGCTCTTTCCGCACACGAGTTGTCCACAGGCCCGCACCCGGGCCCGGGGTTGTCCACAGGCCGCCGCGATTGTCAGTGGCGGCCTGCATCATGAAGCCATGACCGAGATCGAGCAGTTGCTGACACGGGTGGCCGTACGGGCCCGCGACTCCCGTCCGTGGGGCTGGCCTTCGCTCCCCGCGCCCGTCGACGCAGCCACCCTCGACCTCGCCCGCGAGGCCCTGGGCTTCCCCCTGCCACCCCTCCTCGCCGCGCTCTACGAGCAGGTCGGCGACGGCGGCTTCGGCCCGTCCTACGGCCTGCTGCCCCTGCTCGACGCCGCCCCCTCCGGCGAACCGGCCGCCGTCGCCCAGTACCTCGCCAACCGCGAGTACGGCCGCAAGAACCCGGAGTGGCCCTGGCCGGAGGGCGTCCTGCCGATATCCCACTGGGGCTGCGGTATGTACGCCTGCGTGGACTGCCGCACCCCGCAGGCCACGGTCCTGCTCCACGAGCCGAACGCCGACGGCGCCGACGGCGCATGGTTCGTGGACGCGCCCACCCTCACCGACTGGCTGTGCGTCTGGCTGAACGGCACGGGCTGGTACGAGGAGACCGACGAGGGCACGGATCTGGCGCCGTGGGACGACGTCCGGATACGCACGGCTCCGGCTCCGGAACAGGCCTCCTGAGAGACCGGGCCTTTTGAGCGCGGCAGCCGGCTACCGAGCCGTCACCCGCCGCCGTACGGCGTACGCCACCGCGCCCGCGGCCAGCACGGCCGCCCCGGCGGCCACCGACACCAGCGGCAGCGCGAAGGCCAGCGCCGCACAGCCCAGCAGGCCGGCCACCGGAACCACACGGGCGCGCGGGGCCGGATCGAGCGTCCAGGCCGATGCGTTGGCCACCGCGTAGTACGCCAGCACGCCGAAGGAGGAGAAACCGATGGCACCCCGGACGTCCACCGTCGCCGCCGCCACGGCGACCACCGCGCCGACGGCCAGCTCCGCGCGGTGCGGGACCTGGAAACGAGGATGCACGGAGGCCAGCGCCCGGGGCAGATGGCCGTCACGGGCCATGGCGAGCGTGGTCCGTGACACGCCCAGGATCAGCGCCAGCAGCGAGCCGAGCGCGGCCACCGCCGCCCCCACCCGCACCACGGGCACCAGCCCCGGCACCCCGGCCGCCCGCACCGCGTCGGCCAGCGGCGCCCCCGCCCGTCCCAGTGCGTCGGCGCCGAGCACGGAGAGCACGGCCACCGCCACGCACACGTACACCACCAGCGCGATACCCAGGGCCAGTGGAATCGCGCGCGGGATGGTGCGCGTCGGGTCCCGCACCTCTTCGCCGAGGGTCGCGATCCGCGCGTACCCGGCGAACGCGAAGAACAGCAGGCCGGCCGCCTGAAGCACGCCGCCCACACCCGAGGACAGGCCGATGTCCAGCCGCCCGGCGTCCGCTCGCCCGGACGTCAGGCACACGACCACCACGGAAGCGAGGACCGCCAGCACCACGGCCACGATCACCCGCGTCAACCAGGCCGACTTCTGGATGCCGCCGTAGTTCACGGCGGTCAGCGCCACCACGGCCGCGACCGCAACCGTGTGCGCCTGCCCCGGCCAGGCGTAGGCGCCCACGGTGAGTGCCATCGCGGCGCAGGACGCCGTCTTGCCGACGACGAACGCCCATCCGGCGAGGTATCCCCAGAAGGCGCCGAGCCGCTCCCGCCCGTACACGTAGGTGCCGCCCGACTGCGGGTAGCGGGCGGCGAGGCGGGCCGAGGACATGGCGTTGCAGTAGGCGACCAGGGCGGCGACGGCCAGCCCGGGCAGCAGCCCCGACCCGGCCGCGTGGGCCGCCGGACCCAGGGCTGAGAACACGCCGGCCCCGATCATCGAGCCGAGACCGACGACCACGGCGTCGTGCACGCCCAGCGTGCGCCGCAGACCGGGAGAGGAGGAGGCCATGCGCCGCACCCTACTGATCGCCGCAACCGTGAGGAGTCGCCGTGGCGTCCTCGTCATCGACAGGGCACGAACAGACGCGCGACGGCTGCCTGCGGGCGTTCTCGGACGGCCTGTCCGGCACAGCCGGCCGAGAACGAAGACACAGGGCCGGAACAGCGCGAACACAGCGCGGAAGGGCAGGTTCAGGGCATGGGCATCATCGGTTGGATCATCCTGGGACTGTTGGCCGGCGCCATCGCCAAAATCCTGCTGCCGGGACGCGACCCGGGCGGCTTCATCGGCACGACCCTCATCGGCATCGTGGGCGCGTTCCTCGGTGGCTGGATATCGGCCCGCTGGCTGGACCACCCCATCACCAAGGACTTCTACGACGGCGCGACCTGGGTGGCGGCGATCGGCGGCTCGGTGGTCCTGCTGATCGTCTACCGCCTTCTGTTCGGCAATTCGCGCGACTGAGCGCGCCTGCTGCAGACCGGCAGAGGAGAAGGGTGGGTACCAGGGGTGCCCACCCTTCCTCGTACCTCGGCCGGCAGTGACTACCGGTAGTTCACGAACTGGAGCGCGAAGTCGAAGTCCTGGCCCTTCAGGAGCGCGATCACGGCCTGGAGGTCGTCGCGGCTCTTGGAGCTGACGCGCAGTTCCTCGCCCTGGACCTGGGCCTTCACACCCTTGGGGCCCTCATCGCGGATGATCTTCGCGACCTTCTTCGCGTTCTCCTGGGAGATGCCCTCCTCGATCGACGCGAAGATCTTGTACTCCTTGCCGGAGAGCTGCGGCTCATCCGCGTCCAGCGCCTTCAGCGAGATGCCGCGCTTGATCAGCTTCGACTGGAAGACGTCGAGGATCGCCTTGACCCGCTCCTCGGAGTTCGCCTGCATCAGGATCTTCTCGCCGGACCAGGCGATCGAGGCGCCCACGCCCTTGAAGTCAAAGCGCTGCGAGATCTCCTTGGCGGCCTGGTTGAGGGCGTTGTCGACCTCCTGCCGCTCGACCTTCGAGACGATGTCGAAACTGGAGTCGGCCATGTCCTGTGGCTCCTTGTATCTGGGGGCGTAACGGGATGCGTTCCGGCGCGCGACGGCGGCCGCACCTGGTGTGGGGACCGGGCCGCATCCGGACCAGCCTAGCCACCTCACGTCTCGCGAGCGCCGATCAATCGGGTGGCGGAGCACCCCTAGGGATCGGGTATTGTTTACGTCGTTGCCAGGGAGCACCGCCGAAAAACGGTTCGACTTGGTGGCAAACCCCGGCGGTGTGCCCGAGCGGCCAAAGGGAGCAGACTGTAAATCTGCCGGCTTCGCCTTCCCAGGTTCGAATCCTGGCGCCGCCACTTTGGGGAAGACCCCCTCTGATCAGGTTCTTAGCCTGGTCGGAGGGGGTTTCTTGTTGGTCGGCCCCGCTCGATCCGGCGTGGACGAGACGTGGACGTGTCTCACCCCGTATCGCCCGCACCCCACTGTTGACCAATGCGTGTCCCCCAGGTGCCCCCCGGGGGTGAGCATGATCACTCAGGCTCGTTCCACTCCCGAAGTGCTGCATCGATCCGGCTGTTGGCATGCTCCCGGGTCTGGTCAAGCACCTTGGCGTACACCTTGTGCAGCACCGCGATGCTGTGGCCGGCTCGCTGGGCGCACTCCATGGCGCCCACGCCGGAACTACACCCAGGCATGCCGTAGGTCGCAGGTCGGCGAGCGAGCAGTGAGGACGTCTCCGCTTCGCGCAGGACACTTTGGCGAGCCTTCGCCCACGCCTCCCCGTAACCGGTCTCGGGTCCACCGCCTCAACTGACCTCGGGACAGGGCTGCGTCCAGGCGTTCGTGAGGTCTTCCGCGTAGTCGCCCTCCGGTGTCCGGCGGGGTGCGGATGCCACGCGGTTCGATGGGCTTGCAGGCGGACACCGAGTGAGGTTGGCTGGCGATCGCGCGCACCGCCGCCGGTGTTCGGTGGCTTCGGCTGGGCGCGTGGACGACAGACGAGGGGCTCCAGCGGTACTACCCCGGGCGGGACTTCATGCACGTTCGCACCGTCCGCGAGGGCATCGCAGTGAACGGCGACCGCGGGTCTCCGGGTGGCTCGCACAGCGGAAGGCGCGACCCGCAGGTCACGGATTCACGGACCGCACTTACCCCGCCCCCAGCACGACTCCCGTCCGTGGCTTGAGCCGAGCCCGGCAGGGCCCGCCCGGCCCCTGCGGGCATCCTCAGTCCAGCGTCTGACTGGAAGTGCCTCTGACGGTGGAACACCCTCCGGACGGCGGTGCGCCAGGCGGGTACCAGCCGCTACGCACCTTCACCTGGAATGTCCTGCTTCCTCGCAGCCAACAGGACCCTCAGTAAGTCCTATCGTTGCAGGTCAGGGATACTTCTCGCGTTTCGGTATCTATGACGGAACAGGGCATTGCGTGAAAGTCCGAGGTTAAGTGCACAGGGCCCACAAACCCGGCGGGGTGTTTTCGGACAACACTCCCTGAGGCTGTTGACTACCGCCATTTCCTTGCTGAAGATCACTAGGCAACTCCTACGGGGGAGTTGGGGAGGAAGGAAATCTCGTGAGGATATCCGGTAGATCGTTGGCTCTCGGCTTTGTGAGCATGGTGCTCGCAGTATGTAGCTTCGCCGCGCCGGCCGCGGCAGACAGCCCTCGGGTTGCGACCGTTACCGCGCACGGCACTGTCATCGCCGCGGACGGTTCCAAGGTTGGCCAGATCACTTTCCATAAGCGTGGTGACGGCACGAAGCCGCCCGCCGAGCTGGGCAACCCCTCTCAATGGGGTGTGGCGACGGTCAGCGTGCACCATTCGGTGGGCGCCGTTTCGCCGCTGTCGGAGGCCTGCGTCCCTGCGAGTGGCGGGCAGTGGTGCTACGGCTACTACCTGAACACGTCTGGTAAGTACTGCTACTCGAACTACTACCACCACGATGACGTCCACAAGTCTTCGGTGAAGATTGCCGGCGGGACGGTCGACAGTGGTTGGGTGGCAGCCAACGACTACTCCAATGCCCACCGCACGGCGGGCGCTGCCTACACCTGCGAAACCTACTACAGCATCAAGTAGGTTCTGGTCCCCGCATCGAGCGGTAACCCCTCGGTAGCTGGGGTAAGTTGGTGCGCCACTCCGGTCTGTGCGGTCGCCCGTGCAGTACCGGAGTGGCGCCGCCAGTTCTGAGTCAGTCACGGGATGGCGAAGAGAAATCGCACACTTCCTGCGCACTCGCGTTGCGCCGATCGTAGCGTCCCTCGGGGTGGGTTTGCTGCTTGGCCTGGCGGGCCCTCTTGCCGAAAAATGCGGCAATCCCGATTGCGTCACCCTGAATGCAGTTTTTTCCAGCGGGTGGTCGTGGGCCTGTTATGCGTTCTTGGTAGGCTATTTGCGCCGATCCAAAATTGAGTCAGCTTTGCTGTCGTCTTTGGGTTTGGCTGTCGGCGTGGTCGCGTACTACCTGTTCAAATATCTGAGTCCCACCATCCCGGCCGGGCTGGAATCTGGTGCCGTCAGCGAGGGAATTTCCTCCGGGATGTTTGTGTGGGGAATAGCGGCTTTCATTCTCGGAGCCCCCTTGGGGCTCTTTGGCAACCTGGCGCGAATCCCAGGCGTCGGTGGCCTTCCATTCCGGCTGGTTGTTCCGTTCGTAACCTTTTTTGAGACCTCTATGCGGCTGGCTACAGAGGCGGACAGGCAACGTGTAGTCGTTGAAATTACTTGGACTGTGATTCGGTTCATCGCAGCCGCTGTTGCCTTGGCTCTAGTAGGTCACACCATCCGGAGTTGGTGGCACGCTCGGCGTACTCATTCCTCGGGGTCGGATGAGCACCGCGCCGGAGAAATTTCGTCCGTGTGACCTCCTGGATCCAGTACCCCATTCGCGCTGCACTGAGGGGATCGCGGAGGAGCGAAGCGTTGCCAGGCAGCAACGAGAGGTAGCCAACGCGATACAGGACAGAAGGAAGGCGCGGCGGCGCCTCCCCAGGTGGCCCCGCACTGGTACGACTTTGACGTTTTCGCAGGTCACAGAGGGCGGGGTTGGCCCGCTCGGCCCGCTGTAAATCTGCCGGCGCCGCCTTCCCAGGCTCGAATCCTGGCGCCGCCACTTTGAGGAAGACCCCCTCCGGACCGTGGAAACACAGGTCGGAGCGGGTCTCTTCGTTGTGCCATGGACGGCGTCGAGCGGAGGCGTGACGTGCCCCACAGCGAGGGCGAAGTGGCCGCTTCCGAAGGCGTAGGAGAACGCGGAGGCGCACCAGACCGAGGGCGCCTGAGCACCCTTGCGCTCAGCGCCGTCGCCGCCCCTCCGTGGAGCCGGCCCTCGTAACGGGTGCGGGCCTCACGGGCGCACTGCCGGCGCCCGCACCACCGACATCGGGGACGCCCGGATCAGCCGCCCCTGGACCCCCACGGCCCCCGGTGCATGTGCCCCGCCCCGGGGCACACTGGGCACATGTCCTCCCGACGTAGAACCTGTCCGGTGTGCCGCCGTGAAATCGCCGTCGTCGCGGGACGCTTCGCGCGGCATGACCCGCCCGGGGCGCGGGAGACCGGCGACCTGGTCTCCTGCCCCGGCTCGCGGCGACAAGCCCGACTCGGGGCGGAGCAACCGTCGTTGGACGGCTACGCCGTGCCGGACTTTCCCGGACAGCTGTCGCTGTTCTGAGGGCTCCGCCCGGCCGTCGTCACCGTCACAAGTCCCAACGGCCGGGGCGGTGAGTTCAGTTCCCGGCCACCGACTTCACGGCCACCGTGACCGGCGTCGAACCGCCGATCAGCTCCAGGGTCAGGCCGGCCGTCGCCGACGTGTCCACCAACTCCGCGAGTACGGCGGCCACGTCGTCGCGCGTGACCGGACCCCGGCCCGTGTGTGCCTCCAGACGCACCAGGCCCTTGCCCGGCTCGTCCGTCAGCGAACCGGGGCGCAGGATCGTCCAGTCCAGGGCACTCTGCCGGGTGACGTACGCGTCGGCCTCGCCCTTGGCCCGCAGATACACGTCGAAGACCTCGTCGCCCTGGTGCGCCGGGTCCGCGCCCATCGACGAGACGACCACGAAACGGCGCACGCCCGCGCGTACGGCCGCCTCCACGAACAACACCGCCGCACCCTTGTCCACCGTTTCCTTGCGGGCCGTGCCGCTGCCCGGGCCCGCGCCCGCCGCGAACACCGCCGCGTCCGCTCCCCGCAGACGCGCCGCGACCTCCTCGACCGACGCCGACTCCAGGTCGAGCAGCACCGGTTCGGCACCGGCCGCCCGCAGATCGTCGCCCTGCTCGGCCTTCCGGATGATTCCTGCGACCTCGTCCCCACGCGCGGAGAGCAGCCGCTCCAACCGCAGCGCGATCTGACCATGACCACCAGCGATGACAATGCGCATGTTTCCGACCGTACGCCCGAAGCCCCGCATCCGCCGCATGACTTCATGCGCCCCGCGCGCCCACACAGATCCCGAGAAGCGCCCCGCCAGGTTCGAGCCTTCCCTGCTGACACGCTCCTGCGCGCCGCGCGCTCTCACGCACTCATTCGCCCACCGGCGCCCACGCTTCGAACACGCGCCCCGGCGCCCGCGCGCCTGCTCACACCCTCCGCCGCGCGCCCGGCAACCACCGACCGCGCCCGCTTCCGCGCCGCCTCCTGCCTCCCGCTTCCGCGTCGCGCGCCCCCGCGTACTCCCACCACCGCAAGCCACCCAGCCGCCCAGCCGCCCCGGCACCCGCTCGCACTCCCTCGTCACGCGCCCGGCGCCTCCGCCCGGGCGCCTCTCAGGACACCTCGCCCCGCCCCTGCCGAGGCAGCCCCAGCTCCGCTGTCGCCGCCGAGTTGCAGTACTCGCGGACCGCGCTCGTGCGTGCCACCACGCGCCCCCGGTGCACCACGATCCTGCTGTAGGCGAGGGAGAGGGCGCCGGCCAGGTGGTCGCCGCGTACGGCGAGGAGTTCGGCGGGGAAGCCGGCCTCGACGCGGACCTCGGGAAGGCCCAGGGCGGCCCGCGAGGATGCGCTGACGGTGTCGTAGGCGTCCTCGGGGCGCAGACCGTGGCGGGAGGCCAGAAGGTAGGCGGCCTCCAGGGGGTCGCCCCGGCCGACGGGGTTCGACAGGTCGCGCAGGGCGCCGCTGCCGGCGGCGACCCGTACCCCGGCCGCGCGCAGCAGCCGTACCGGAGCCGTGCCGCGGCGGTCGACGGACCCGCAGCCGCCCTGGGGCAGGCACACCACCGTGACGCCGGCCGCGGCGAGCTGGTCCGCGACCCGGACGGCCGCCTCGGCGGGCAGGCGCGCGAGCCCGGCGCACGGGCCGAGTGTCACGCCGGGGCGCATGCCACCCGCCATCGCCGCGAGCCTCGCCAGCCGGGCCGGGTCGACGGCGTCCGTGTGCAGATCGACCGGGCAGCCGTGCTCGGAGGCCACCTCCAGGACGGCCTCCGCATAGCCCGTGGGATCGGGGTCCAGGTCGGGGCAGCCGCCCAGCACGGACGCGCCCATCTTCGCGGCGTCCCGCAGTATCGCCAGCCCCTCGGCGCCGGCCACCCCGGTCAGCACACGCGGCATCGCGACCGCCGTCAGTTCCGCGAGCCCGCGCAGCGCGCGGCGCGCCTGGAGGACGGCGGCAAGGGCGGCCAGCCCCTGGACGTCGCCGACGCGCACGTGCGCGCGTACCGCCGTGGCACCGTGACCGAGTTGCAGCAGGGCCGCCTCCGTGGCGCGCCGCTGGACGTCGTCGGGGTCGTACGAAACGGGGCCGCCGCGATCGGCGGAGAGCGCGGTGTCGCCGTGGGCGTGCGGTTCGGCCGGGGCCGGGAGGAGGAGGTAGCCGCTCAGGTCCACGCGCGCGCCGCCCGCGCGGGCCGGACCCGGTGCCAGGCTGCCGGCCGTACCGACCGCCTCGATGCGCCCGCCGCCCAGCCGTACGTCCACGGTCCGGCCGTCGGTGAGCCGTGCCCCGCACAGCAGGAGCCCGGTCGGCTCGGACTGTCCCGAGGAGCCCGGGGAGTTGGACGACGACGAGGGCGGCTGCGGCTGGCTGTCGGGCATCGCGCTCCAGGAAGGTCGGTCCGGGCGGGGACTCAAGATCACGCAGAGTGAGTCGAGCCTAGGGTGGCGAGCCGCGTGCGGCGGGGAGGAGCGCAATAGTCGTACCGGCGTCGTCGGACCGGTCGGGAACGGGTCGGTACGCGCGCGTGAGGAGCGTCGGAAGAGGCCCGAGAGGCTGCCGTGAGCCGGGCGGAAGGGGCCCGGTGGGGCGGCGGGAAACGGATTTGGGTGAACGGCGGCCGAGCGTGTAATGTCTTCATCGCTCGCCCCAATAGCTCAGTCGGCAGAGCGTCTCCATGGTAAGGAGAAGGTCTACGGTTCGATTCCGTATTGGGGCTCTGGTGTGAGAGGTCCCGTCGCGAGGCGGGACTGATCTCATCAAAGCGGTGTAGCTCAGTCGGTAGAGCAAGCGGCTCATAATCGCTGTGTCACCGGTTCAAGTCCGGTCACCGCTACTGACAGTAGCCGATTGCGGGGTCGGTCCTTCGATCGGCTACTCTTTTTGCGTTGAATCAGTCCATCCGTTCGTCTTAGGAGCACTCACGTGGCTGCCACCGACGTCCGCCCGAAGATCACGCTGGCCTGCGTGGAGTGCAAGGAGCGGAACTACATCACCAAGAAGAACCGGCGTAACAACCCGGACCGTCTTGAGATGAAGAAGCACTGCCCGCGTTGCAATGCGCACACTGCGCACCGCGAAACGCGATAACAACAGGCTCGTTCGTGAGGCCGTCCCCGACTCGGGGGCGGCCTCACGGCGTTTCGGCAGATGGCTTTCCCGCTAGTTTGTGGGGCATCACAGCAGATATCAGGAGGTGCCGGGCCAATGGCGCTCGACCAGTCCTTCGTGGGACGGACCTACCCACCCACCGAGCCCTACGAGGTGGGCCGGGAGAAGATCCGTGAGTTCGCCGAGGCGATCGGCGACATCAACCCCGTGTACTCGGACCCGGAGGCCGCCAAGGCGCTCGGCTATTCCGATGTGATCGCCCCGCCGACCTTTGTCTTCTCGATCACTTTCCGGGCGGCCGGGCAGGTCGTCGAGGACCCGCAGCTGGGCCTGGACTACAGCCGGGTGGTGCACGGCGACCAGAAGTTCGCGTACCGGCGTCCGGTGCGTGCCGGCGACCGGCTGACCGTCGTCTCGACGATCGAGGCGGTCAAGTCCCTCGCGGGCAACGACGTCATCGACATCCGCGGCGACGTCCACGACGAGGCGGGCGAGCTCGTGGTGAGCGCCCTGACCAAGCTGGTGGCCCGCGCTGCGGACGCCGAAGAAGGCGAGGCGTGAGGATCCGATGACGTCGAAGATCGCGTACGAGGACGTCGAGGTCGGCACCGAACTGCCCGCCCAGACCTTCCCCGTGACCCGCGCCACGCTGGTGCGGTACGCGGGCGCCTCCGGGGACTTCAACCCCATCCACTGGAACGAGAAGTTCGCCAAGGAGGTGGGTCTGCCGGACGTCATCGCGCACGGCATGTTCACCATGGCCGAGGCGATCCGCGTGGTCACCGACTGGACCGGCGACCCGGGCGCGGTCACCGAGTACGGCGTGCGCTTCACCCGGCCCGTCGTCGTCCCGAACGACGACCAGGGCGCCCTGATCGAGGTCAGCGGCAAGGTTGCCGCCAAGCTCGACGACAACACCGTGCGCGTCGACCTGACGGCGATGAGCGCCGGGCAGAAGGTGCTGGGCATGTCTCGGGCGGTCGTACGGCTGGGCTGAGCCCGGCGAGTTCCACGGCCCGGTAAGGGGCGCTCTCCATGGTGGGGCGCCCCTTACGCATGTGCGGCCCCCTGGCCATGAAACGGCCCGCGAGGAGGGGGCGTTCCCGGTCCCTTGACATGGTTAGTGATTGAGTACTAACTTCATCGCATGGTCAGGATGAGTGCTGAGGAGCGGCGCGAGAGCGTCGTCCGCGCGGCGATCGCGGAGTTCTCGCAGAGGGGCTATTACGGCACCTCCACCGAGGCGATCGCCAGGCGGGTCGGGGTTTCGCAGCCCTATCTCTTCCGGCTCTTCCCGGGCAAGAAGGCGATCTTCGCCGCCGCCTCGCAGCGCTGCATCGACGATATGCGTGAGCTCTTCGAGAAGGCTGCCGAGGGGTTGCGGGGCGAAGATGCCCTGCACGCCATGGGTGACGCGTATGTGCGGCTCATCCAGGAGCGGCCGGAGCGGCTCCAGATGCAGATGCAGACGTACATCACGGTCGCGGCCGCCGAGGCGGAAGGCGAGCACGAGTTCGGCGAGCTCGTGCGGGCCGGCTGGGGCCGGCTGTGGGACACCGTGCATCTGCTCTCGGGGGCCGACGTCGACCGCACCACGACCTTCCTGGCCAAAGGAATGCTCATCAACACCTATGCGGCCATGGGGTTTCCACCCGAACACCGGGTCTGGCAGGGGATGTACCCGGACGCCGGGGCCACCGGGCGGCTGGAGGACTGCGGCGACGGGTGAAGGGGCGGGTGAGGGGGCGGTTCGTCCTTCCCGGTCCGGGCCTTTTCATGGGCATGAAAGTTAGTGACTCATAACTAATCAACTCTTGGAACACGCTCTGGGGGAGCGATGTCACAGCAGACCGCGCAGCACACCGCACGCAAGGGGAGCGCCGTATGGGCGCTCGTCATCACCAGCGTCGCCGGCTTCATGGCGGCCCTCGACAACCTCGTCGTCACCACCGCACTGCCCTCCATCCGCAAGGACCTCGGTGGTGCCCTGGACGACCTCGAATGGACCGTGAGCGCGTATACGCTCACCTTCGCCGTCCTGCTGATGTTCGGCGCGGCCCTCGGCGACCGCTTCGGCCGCCGCCGGCTCTTCCTCGCCGGCATCACCGTCTTCACCGTCGCCTCCGCCGCCGCGGCCATGGCGCCCGGCATCGACTCACTGATCGCCGCCCGCGCGGTGCAGGGCGTCGGCGCGGCCGTGATGATGCCGCTGACGCTCACCCTGCTGACGGCGGCCGTGCCCGAGGCCAAGCGGGGGATGGCGTACGGCATCTGGGGTGCCGTCAACGGGCTCGCCGTCGCCTCCGGGCCGCTCATCGGCGGCAGCCTCACCGAACACGTGTCCTGGCATTGGATCTTCTGGCTGAACGTCCCGCTCGGCCTCGCCCTGCTGCCGCTCGCCCGTCTCCGTCTCGCCGAGTCCCACGGCACCGGCGCCCCGCTCGACTTCCCCGGCACCCTGCTCGCCAGCGGTGGTCTCTTCGGGATCGTCTACGGCCTGGTGCGCGGCCCGGCCGACGGCTGGACCAGCTCCCTCGTGCTCACCGGGCTGTTCGCGGGCGGCGCCCTGCTCGTCGGCTTCGTCATCCACGGCAGCCGCGCCAAGAACCCCATGCTGCCGATGCGGCTCTTCCGCTCCCGCGCCTTCTCCGGGATCAACGCGGCGAGCCTGCTGATGTTCCTCGGGATGTTCGGCTCGATCTTCCTGCTCAGCCAGTACATGCAGGGCGTCCTCGGCTACTCGCCCACCGAGGCGGGCCTCAGGATGCTGCCCTGGACCGGCATGCCGATGCTCGTCGCACCGATCGCCGGGATCCTCTCCGACCGGATAGGCGGCCGCCCGGTCGCCGCCGCCGGACTCTTCCTGCAGGCCGCCGGGCTCGGCTACATGGCCTCCGTGGTCACCGCCCACGCCTCCTACGGTGTCCAGCTGCCCGGTCTGATCATCAGCGGTATCGGCATGGCGCTGTACTTCGCCCCGGCCGCCAACCTCGTGATGTCCGCCGTACGCCCGCAGGAACAGGGCATCGCCTCCGGCGCCAACAACGCGCTGCGCGAGGTCGGCGGCGCGCTCGGCATCGCCGTCATGTCGTCCATCTTCGCCGCCCAGGGCGGCTACGAGAGCGCCCAGAGCTTCGTGGACGGGCTGCGGCCCGCCCTGGTCACCGGCTCGGCCGTGGTCGCCCTCGCCGGGATCGCGGCCCTGTTCATCCCCGGCCGGCGACGCGCCGCGCGGACGGTGACCGAGGGGGAGCCGGCCCCGGCTCTGGAGACCGTCGGTAGCTGACGGCACGCGCGCGTGGGGCCCCGTCTCCGGTGGAC
>NZ_JBHXSK010000021.1:112600-183084 GCF_042716195.1 Streptomyces sp. NPDC058683 | reverse complement strand
GTGGTCGGTCGGGGCTCGTTTTTTTTTATAACCACCGGGGGGCCCCCCCCCCCCCCCCCCCGCGGGCCCCCCCCCCGGGCCGCCGCACCACCCCTTTCCCGGAGACCAGGGTCGGGTCCGCGGCGCCGGGCGGCGGCCACAGTTCCAGCAGGCGCGTGGCGCCGTCCGCGGCCCGTACCCGCAGCGGGGACTGCGGCGGCCGGCCGGCCGCGGTCTCACGGAGCGCGGTCAGCACCTGGTGGGCGTCGGTGGGCGTCATGGCCGCCGCCAGCTCGGCGCCGGTGGCGGGAAAGTCCCCGGGCGCCACGCCGAGCAGGGCGTGCAGCCGGTCGTCCGCGCGTACCGCCGAGGTGGCCGGGTCCCAGGTGAAACGGCCGGCCCGGGCCGGCCCAGGGCGCAGTGCGGGCGGGTGTACGCACACCGGCTCGCCCTCCCAGGCGACCGCCGCCTCGCCCTCCTCGGCCACCAGCTCGCGCAGCCCGGCCCCCAGGTCCTCGGCCAGCCGGCCCAGGTGGTCCAGGCCGGGCAGCTCGTCCTCCGTGTCCGGGACCGCCGGACGCAGCACCGTGAGCACCCCGAAGGACGGCGCCGCCCCGGGCACGGGCGTGTACACCGACCCGAACTGGAACGGCAGACCGGCCGCGAACTGCGGGTAGCGGCGCACCATCTCGGTGGCGTTCGGCAGCACCACCCGCACCCCGAGCCGGTAGGCGTCGGCGACCGGGTACGGCCGGTCCATGTGCAGCCGCCACCAGGGCCTGAACAGCGGGCCGGGCAGCCCCACCAGCGTCGCGAGCCGCAGCAGACCGGGGGTGCCGGAGCGCAGGTACACCCCGGCGACGTGGCCGCCGGCCGCGTCCAGGGCGCTGGTCGAGGCGTCGACCAGCAGCGCGGTCAGCCGTTCACGCGCCCGGCCCAGGTGCTCGCCGCTCCCAGTCATCCGGTCCTACCTCGTCCGTGCACCGCCGGGTGGGGGACACAGCAAGAATGCGCCACGACGCCCACGGAACGCACCCGGGCGGCACCGGCCGGTCGGTCCTCGCGGAGCGCCGGCTCAGCCGCCGGCGACCGGGCGCAGCACCAGGTGACCGTCCTCCCGGGCGGCGGCCATGGCGAACGGGAAGGCGTCCGTCTCCAGGCACAGCGGTACGTCCTCGGGGTGGATGCCCTCCCAGCCGAGCCGTGCCCCCTCGGCGAGCCGCGCGGCGGCGCCGGAGTTCCGCGCCCGGCCGACGAACGGACCCGGGTCGAGGCCGTCGTCGGTCACCCGCCCGGCGATGTACTGGGCGCAGGCCAGGTCCTCCTCGGCCCGCCCGCCGTCCCCGGTGACGACGAAGGTGACCGCCTCGGGCCGCTCCCGCCGCAGGACGGCGGCGGTGGCCCCGGCGACCACGAAACTCGCGCACAGCAGCAGCCGGGCCCCGGCGACGGCCAGCGCCCCGGCCGTCCCGGCGGTGGTCCGCTGGACGACGGTGCGGCCCGCGACGTCCAGCGAGCGCAGCCTGGCCGGTGAGTTGGCCAGGTCGAAGCCCGGCACCACCGGACCGTCCTGGAAGGCCAGCCAGCCCGGGTGGCGGGCCTTCAACTCCAGTGCCTCGTCGAGGGTCTCGGTGAAGACGATCCGCTCCGCCCCTTGCCGGAAGGCCCCGGCAGCCACGGTGAACGCCCGCATCACGTCGACGACGACGGCGACATCGGGCGGCGAGGAGAGCCCGGAGATACCGGTGAACGTGGTTCGCATCAGCCCATCATGCCCCGGGCGGCTCAGAGTTCGGGCTCCTCGGCCGGCAGCACCCGGGCCGCGCGCATCGAGCGCAGGGCCAGCAGGAGGACGCCGATGTCGTCCAGGTAGATCGGGTCGGGAAGGAGGTCGGTCGGGAGCACCAGGTACAGGACGGCGCCCCAGAACACCCAGCGCGGTCCGGTGGGCAGCCCGGCCCGGCGCAGGGTGCGCCGGGTGCGG
This sequence comes from Streptomyces sp. NPDC058683, assembly GCF_042716195.1. Taxonomy (NCBI): domain Bacteria; kingdom Bacillati; phylum Actinomycetota; class Actinomycetes; order Kitasatosporales; family Streptomycetaceae; genus Streptomyces; species Streptomyces sp. NPDC058683. The sequence continues at coordinate 181,121 of NZ_JBHXSK010000021.1, read as the reverse complement.
ACCAGTCGTACGAGCACGGTGACCGCCCCGGCGAGCAGGGCCGCCGCGACGATCGCGCAGATCACGAGCACGGTCGTGGTGGTGTCCATCGCTGTCCTGTCGTCCTGCCCCGGTCCGGCCCGGGGCTCCTCACTGGTCCGTCTTCCCGGTTTCGTCCTCGGGCATGGCCGTCGGTCCGGGATTCTCCCTCGGCGGCCGCAGGCCCTTGAAGACCCGGGTCAACTGCTGGAAGGGGGAGCCGGGTTGGGAGGCCGGTACGGCGGGGGTGGGAGTGTCGCGGAGGGCGGCGAGCGCCTCGTCGGCCCGCTCGGCGGCCTCCCGGTACAGGTCGCGGGACCTGGTCATGGCCTCCAGGGCCTCGGCGTACTGCGCGACCCGCTCGCGTTCGCGGGCGAGCTCCTCCTCCAGCGTCATCAGGGTCCAGTTGTCGCGCAGATCGGCCAGCGCCTCCGCGGCGCCCTGCGGTGCGGGCTTGGGCAGCGCGACGAACCGGCTGAGGGCGGCGATCAGCTCGGTGGACTCCGAGCCGTCCAGGAAGACGCTGCGCACCGCGTACTCCCGCGCGTCGTAGCCGGACGGTGCCGGGTCCGGGGGCAGCAGGACGGCACCGCCGCGCGGCACCTCCACGCCGAGGTCGCGCACCGCCCAGTTGACGGCACGGAACTGCTGGGGCGTGGCCCGGTGCTCCACGACACGGTGGGCGAGGCCGGGCGGCAGCTGCCGGACCAGCGGCAGCCGGCCGAGCGCGTCGGGCGTCATCGCCTCGTGCACCACGAGGTTGACGCACCAGGCGTCCTTCGCGGCGTCGCGCAGCACCCGCCGCATGTCCTTGTCGTCCGCGGGCAGCGGGTTGACCGTGCGCAGCCGCAGGCCCGCGACGGCCGGGTGGTAGTCCCAGGCGGCCTCGCCCCCGTCCCCGGCCTCGTCGCCGTCGGGCCAGAACACCGTCGCCGGAGAGGGCCAGGCCTCGTCCCAGGGCCGCTCGGCCTCGGCGACGAGCTGCCACTCCCGTCCGGCCGCCTGTGCCACGAGGGTCAGCCGGGCGCGCACCGTCACCGTGCTGTCGTCGACGCGCCAGCGCGCCTCGAAGACCCGCGGGCCGGATTCCCCGGGTGCGGCGGATCCGGCGGGTTCGGCGGGCACGGTGGGTTCGGCGAAGTCGTCGAGGGCGCCGGTCTCCTTGCGGCGGCGCAGGATCCGGCGGATCACCTCTTCGGAGTCCGGGCCCGTGTGGCGACCGCGGGCGGCCCAGACGGTCGGCGGAAGGACGGCACGGTCGGCGGCGGAGTTCGACATGGGCCAATCTGCTGATGGGAGCGGGGTGTGCGTTCCAGTATCACCGCTCGGGAGCGTGTTCCACAGGGCGGGGGCCGCCCGCGCACGGGGAATGCGCCCCGCACCCGGGGTGTGCACCGTGTGCGTCGTGCGACGGCGGTTCACCCGTGTCCCCGACCAGGGCGGATTCCGGACAATGGTGCGGCGAACGGGGTCTGCTCGTCCATCCGCATCGGGGCGGGCCCCGTTCGCCCGGCCGACGGTGAACACGTGAGGGGGGCCGACGGCGATCCGTCGGCCCCCCTTCGAGCGGTTCAGCGTCGCGTCACGCGCCGCTCTCCCGGAGCATGTCCTCGCGCTCGACGAGCTTCACGCGCTCGCGGCCCTGCGGCTCGCCCAGCGCCCGCTCGGCGGCGTCCAGCCGGTACCAGCCGTCCCAGGTGGTGAAGCGGACGTTCCGCTCGGCGAGGAAGGCGTCCACGGCCTCCGGAGCGGGCGACTCGGGAGTCTGCAGCCGGTCGTTCGCGTAGTCGTCGAGCAGGTGGGAGACCGTCTCGTTGGCGTCGCCCTTGGTGTGGCCGATCAGACCGACCGGGCCGCGGCGGATCCAGCCGGTGACGTACGTCGACCGAAGGTGGTTGCCGCTCTCCTCGATGACCCGGCCGCCCTCGTCCGGGACCGTGCCCGAGTCGATGTCCCAGGGCAGCTTGGGCAGCTTGTCGGAGAGGTAGCCGACCGCACGGTAGACCGCGCCGAGCTCCCAGTCCTTGAACTCGCCGGTGCCCTTGACGTTGCCGGTGCCGTCCAGGGCGGTGCGCTCGGTGCGCAGGCCGGTGACCTTGCCGTCCTCGCCGAGGATCTCGGTCGGCGACTCGAAGAAGTGCAGGAAGAGCTTGTGCGGGCGGTCGCCGACGTCGCGGATCGCCCAGTTCTCCAGGGTCTTGGCGACCATGTCGGCCTGCTTGTTGCCGCGCCGGGTCTCGATCGAGCCCTCGTCGTAGTCGATGTCCTCGGGGTCGACGATGACCTCGATGTTGGGGGAGTGGTCCAGTTCCCGCAGCTCCATCGGGGAGAACTTCGCCTGCGCCGGGCCACGGCGGCCGAAGACGTGCACCTCAAGGGCCTTGTTGGCCTTCAGGCCGTCGTGGACGTTCGGCGGGATCTCGGTCGGCAGCAGCTCGTCGGCGGTCTTGGCGAGGATGCGGGCCACGTCCAGGGCCACGTTGCCGACACCGAGAACGGCGACCTTCTCGGCCTCCAGCGGCCAGGTGCGCGGCACGTCCGGGTGGCCGTCGTACCAGGAGACGAAGTCGGCCGCGCCGTAGGAGCCGTCCAGCTCGATGCCGGGTATGCGCAGCTCGCGGTCGGCCGTCGCGCCGGTCGAGAAGATCACCGCGTCGTAGAAGGTGCGCAGGTCGTCGAGGCTGATGTCGGTCGGGTAGTCCACGTTTCCGAAGAGCCTGATCTGCGGCTTGTCGAGCACCTGGTGCAGGGCCGTGATGATGCCCTTGATACGCGGGTGGTCGGGGGCGACGCCGTAGCGGATCAGGCCGAACGGGGCGGGCATCCGCTCGAAGAGGTCGATGGACACGCCGGGCTCGGCGGCCACCTCGGACTTGAGCAGGGCGTCGGCGGCGTAGATCCCGGCGGGGCCGGCTCCGACGATGGCTACCCGCAGGGGGCGCGGCATGATCAGGTTCCCTTCGAGTGAGGACAATCGATCTCGAACGGGAAGCCTAAACTAAGGCAGTCCTAAGTTTGTACACGGGTCGTTTCTATGACCTCATAAAAAGAGCTTATGACTTCTGCGAACCCCGCTTATGGCCAGGAGACGCCACAGCTCTCCTCCCGGTGCTTGGCGGGCGCCATGGACATGCACCAACCTGTCCTCTGCGGCGCACCGAGGCGCGGTGGCCGGAGGGCGAGGGGTGAGAGCGTGGACGCACGCGGGGAGACGACCGTCGCGGTCACCGGCGGCAGCGGATTCGTCGGCAGCCATCTGGTACGCAGGCTGCTGGAGCGCGGCTACCGGGTCCACGCGACCGTCCGGCGCCTCTCCGCCAAGGCCAAGGTCCGGCCCCTGTGGGAACTCCAGGAGGCCTTCCCCGGCCGGCTCGCCCTGTTCGAGGCCGACCTGCTCCAGGACGGCTCCTTCGACGAGGCGTTCCGCAGCTGTGCGACCGTCTTCCACGTGGCCTCCCCGTTCCTGATGCCGGAGCGGATCAAGGACGGTCAACGGGACGTGGTGGACCCGGCGTTGCTCGGCACCCGCAACGTGCTCGCGAGCGTGGACCGTACCCCGGACGTGGCGACCCTGGTCTTCACCTCCACCGTGGGGGCGATCTTCGGCGACTACTCCGACGTCCGAGAGATGGCCGGCGAGATCCTGACGGAGAAGTACTTCAACACCACCAGCACGGTGGCCGGCAATCCCTACCACTACGCCAAGACGGTCGCCGAACGAGCCGCCTGGGACGCCGAGGCCGCCCAGGACCGCTGGCGCATGGTCTCCGTCAACCCCGGCCTGATTCTGGGCCCTTCGCTCACGCCCGCCTCCGAGTCCGGCAGCCTGTTCCTGCTGGACGAGCTGTTCAAGGGCTACTTCTGCTACGGCGCCCCGGACTTCAGCTTCACCACCGCGGACGTCCGCGATGTGGCCGACGCGCACATCGCGGCGGCGGAGAACCCGGCGGCGGGCGGCCGTTACATCGTGGCCAACGAGACGATGACGTCCTTCCACGAGATGTCCCGGATCATCCGCACCCGCCATCCCCGGGATCCGCGTCTGCCGCGCACCGCGCTCCCGCACTGGCCGGTACGGATCCTCGGCCCGTCCTTCGGCCTCACCCAGGACTACATACGCAAGCACCTCGGCATCCGCTTCCGCGTCGACAACAGCCGGGGCATCCACGAACTGGGCCTCACCTACCGGCCCGTCGAGGAGACCCTCCTGGACCACCACGAGAGCTGGCGCACGCGGCGGCGGAGGGGCTGACCCCGACGGCAGGGTCTCAGGCCGGGCGGACCACCCGGTGGATCGCCGACTCCCCGGCGTTGTAGATCGACTCCTCGCGGATGGACGCCCCCGGGCTCGGCGCGTGGATCATCATGCCGTTGCCCGCGTAGACCCCGACGTGGCTGTCGTTGTCGAAGAAGAAGACCAGGTCACCCGGCTCGATGGCGGCCAGTGTCAGCGGGGTGCCGGCGAAGGTCTGGTCCGGTGCGCTGCGCGGCAGCGACACCCCGGCGGCGCGCCAGGCGGCCTGGGTGAGGCTGGAGCAGTCGTACGACTCCGGACCGGTGGCCCCCCAGACACAGGGCCGCCCGATCTGCGCCCGGGCGAACGCCAGCGCCTTCATCGCCTTGCCGGGCTCGGCCGCGGCACCGGGCACGAGGAAGGAGCCGGTGTCGGTGACGGCGCCGGACGCATAGGCGGCCGGGGGCGCGGTGGGAAGCGGGGCGGTGACCACGGGGGGCGCGGTCGGGACGGGCGCGGTGACCACCGGGGGTGCGGTCGGGACAGGGGCGGTGGGGAGCGGGGCCGGGGCGACCGGGGCGGCGGCGGCCATCGCCATGGGGGGCGCGATCGTCGCCGCGGGGGACGCCATCATCGCCCACGGAGGGTCCGTCACCACCGTGGGTATCACTGCCGTGGGCATCGGCGCCTGGGGCGCGGGCATCGCCGGGGCGGTGGCGTAGGCGGCGGCCGCGGGCTGCGCTCCGGTGGCGTAGGCGCCCATGCCGGCGGCGGGCGCGCCGGGGAAGGCGCCGGTGCCGAAGTCGGCCGACGGCATGGCGGCGGGGGCCGGCATGGCGTACGCGGCGGCGGGATAGGCGGTCTCGGGATAGGCGGTCTCCGCGGCGACCGGGGGTGCGCTGACGTACGCGGCGGTCGCGGCGGGCGCCATACCGGGGAAGGAACCGGTGTCCATCGGGCCCGGGACGGGCGCGGCGGTCGGGAAGGCACCGGTGTTCGTGGGGGCCGCGGTCGGGAAGGCACCCGTGTTCGTCGGGGCCGCGGTCGGGAAGGCGCCGGTGTCGGCCGGCATCGGGAACGTACCGGTGGCGCCCGGGGTCATGACCCGGAAGGAACCGGTGTCGCCGGGGCTCGCGGGCGGCATGGGACCCGCGTCCATGGCGGTCACGGCCGGGAAGCTGCTTGTGGCGCCCGGGGTCATGATGCGGAAGCCACCCGTGTCCGCCGGGGACATGGGCTGGGCGGCACCCGGGGTCATGACGCGGAAGGAGCCGGTGTCCGTCGCGGGCACCGTCGGGATGGCGCCCGTGTCCGTCGCGGAAATCGCGGGGAAGGCGCCCGTACCGGTCAGGGCGTCGGTGCGGAAGGAGCCGGTGTCGCCGTACTGGCCGGGCATGCCGTCGGGGGCGGGCCACTGCTGCGCCGGGACCTGGGCCTCGGGCGTGGGCCAAGGGGCCTGGGCCGGCTGCGGGGCCGGCGCGGCCGGTTCGAGTGCCGCGATCGCGCGCTGCCCGGTGCGCTGGGACAGCACCTCGCGCGCCTTGGCGATCTTCAGCTGGCTCTTGGTCTTGGACGTGCCCGGGGTGGCACGCTGCGGCGCGGCGGGGGGCAGCGCCTTGGGCGCGCTGGACGGTCCCGGGGGCAGCGCCGCGGGGGACCCTGCCGTCAGTTCCAGCTTCGGGCGTTCCGGCAGCTCACGGACGACCTCGATGTCGCTCTTAGCGGACGACCCCGCGGGCAGCTCCGGCCGGGACGGGCCGGAGCCCTCCAGCTGGCCGAGCAGGTCGGCGGCCATGGCGCTGACCGGCCGCCGCGGGCCGGGCCGGGCGGGCTGCCGGTCGGAGGGCAGCGCCGCCGGGACGCTCGGCCCCAGTCGCGATCGCGCGCCGTCGAACCACTCGCGGGCGATGCTGTCGAGGCCCGGGTCGTCACGTCGGGGCCGCTTGAACAGCGGGACACCGCGGGACCGCGAGCCCCCGTTCATCGCGCGTGTGGCGTTGTAGTTCCCGGTGGCGTTCTCGGCCTGGTCGTAGAGGCTGTCGATTCGCTGTCGAACCTCGTCACGGCTTTCGGACGCCATGGGGGTCGTGCTCCTTCCGTGCTCCGCCTACCGAGTTAGCTGTCGGGTTCGGGCGGGTCGATCCGGAAGGCATGCCCTACGGTCCTTGCCCCTAAGGGCAGTTGACCGATTCACCCCAGTGGTTCGGTTGGGTCCCCGGCTCCGGAACGCCCCGTTGGGCACCGGATTAGGCGGAGGCCGCGCGGCCCGACGGGATTCGCCGGGGGGAGCCGAACGGCTTGCCCGTCAACTTAGCCAACTTGTGTCACTCGTGTGAAGGTTGAAGTGCGTAATGTCCGATACGTAATTGTGATGTTCGTCGTAGCGTTCGAGATCCGGCCGTGCGGGACGGCATTTCGCCCGTACCCCGGTCGCCGTCGTGCGGCCGTCGGAGCTGTGCCGTCGGCTGCCTGAGGAGTCCGCTACCTGTGAGGTCACCGTGAATTTCCGGGACCGTTGAACACGGTGGCGCCACGCCGCGTATAGGGCGAGGGATTTCCATGTCCGGCCGACCACGACACGCAGGGGAACGACCTTGAGACCCAACAGGCGCAGACGCCCGACCGGCGCACAACGCGCGACCTTCGCAGCGGTCGCCCTGATGCTCGGCGGCGGAGTACTGGTCGCGGTGAACGTCTATGCCTCGGCCACCGAAGGCGGTTCGGACCAGGCCGGGCAGACCGCCAACGCCCAGGTGCTGTCCGCGCCCACCGTCTACTGCCCCGACGTCGGCAGCCGGCTGACGGACGTGCCCGACGCGGCCCGGGCCGACGTCGACGGCGAACTCGCGCAGCTGGACCAGCAGATCGCGGCCGCCTACCAGCAGCTCAAGGAGTCGGCCGCGGCGATCCAGCAGAACCCCGGTCTCGCCGACCAGACGATCCTGGATCCGTTGAAGGAGAAGCGGTCCGAATCCCTCCAGCGCATCGCCGACGCCATCGACCGCGAGGGCGACCGCCCCCAGGGCCTCGACGACCTCGCCGCCTGCACCCTGCGCTCCTCCGACCAGGGCGCCGGTCAGTCGACGGCGCCGCAGGACAGCGCCGCGCCGAGCCAGAGCGCAAGTGCCGGTGCCGGTGCCGGTATCGGCGGCCAGGGCGGGAACGGCCCCGTCGCCGCCGACTACGCCGACATCACCACCGTCCAGCCCAATGTCACGACCCCGTCCGAGCAGTCCGGCGGCTCCACGGGCACCTTCGCCTCCAGCTGCGGCGTCAACGCGAACGGCCTGTTCAACTCGGACAACGTGATCGTGGCGCCCGGTGTCTCCAACGGCGCCCACCACTTCCACGACTACATCGGCAACCAGTCCAACAACGCCTTCGCCAGCGACGACGACCTCGCGAACGCCGACACGAGCTGTGCGGACCAGGGCGACAAGTCCACGTACTACTGGCCCGTGCTGCGGCTGCAGAACGGCAAGCAGGAGCGGGACGCCGACAAGCCGGGCGGCGGCACCGAGGGCAACGCCGGGCAGATCGTGACGGCGAAGGAGGTCACGCTGACCTTCGAGGGCAACCCGACCTCCAAGGTCACCGAGATGCCGCGGCTGCTGCGCATCATCACCGGTGACGCCAAGGCCTTCGTCAACGGCCCGGCCAACGCCAACGCCTCCTGGAGCTGCACCGGTTTCGAGGACCGGCAGCTCAAGGACAAGTACCCGCTCTGCCCCTCGGGCAGTGACGTCGTACGCACGTTCAAGTTCCAGAGCTGCTGGGACGGCCGGAACATCGACAGCGCCAACCACCGCACCCATGTGGCGTTCGCCGCGGCCGACGGCAGCTGCGCGGCCGGTTTCCAGGCGATTCCGCAGCTGGTGCAGCGCATCGTCTACGACGTCGACGCGCCGAGCCTCCAGGACGGCGGCCGTACGGTCCCGCTGTTCTCGGTGGACTCGTTCCCCGAGCAGCTGCACAAGCCGGTCACCGACCACGGCGACTTCATCAACGTCTTCGACGAGGGCCTGATGCGGAAGATGGTCGACTGCATCAACTCCGGCCGCACCTGCGGGGCCGGGGCCGACGAGCAGCCGCCGTCGCAGAGCGCCGACCCCGACCCGTCCGAGTCGGCGAGCCCGGAGAACCCGCCGTCCGACACGGAGAGCCCGGTCACCGAGCCGAGCGACACGGCGGCCCCGGCCGACCCGCCGGCCGAGACCGAGAGCGCCCAGCCCTCCGAGCCGCCCGCCGAGCCGTCCGCCACGAAGACCGAGGCCGGCAACACCGGTCTGCCGCAGGTCTACACGAGCGCCTCGCCCAAGAAGTCGTCCGGCACGGGGGGCGGTGCCATCAGCAAGCCGACCGAGCGGCCCGAGACCCAGACCCCGACCGACACGGCGACCGAGGCCGGCGCCGCTCCGGCGGGCCAGGAGACCCCGTCCACCGCACCCCAGACCGAGCCGCAGGCCGTCCAGGGCGATCTCGCCGAGACCGGCGCCCACCTCTGGCCGGCCGTCTTCGGCGGACTGCTGCTGGCCGCCGGGTTCGTGCTGCTGTGGCGCACCCGATGGAGGAACTCGGCCTGACGCAGGCGACGCGACTCCGCCCGGCCTCGGCCTGACGGAGTCGACGCGACTCCGCCTGACCCCTGTGCCGGGGTCAGGCGGTTCGCAGTGTCCGCTGGGCGAGCTCGAACGCGGGAAGCATCTCCTCGTGCTCCGCGCTGTCGAGCCCGCCCAGGTGCAGTACGACGGGTCCGCGGGGCGTGACCACGGCCAGTGCGGACTCCGTCTTGCTCTCGTCCAGCAGCTTGCTCGTGTAGACGTAGTCGACCCGCACCCCGGCGAGTCCGCCGGACGTGAAGGTCCGGTACTTCGCCTCGCTGGTGTCCTTCTCGGCGGCCACGAAGGCCCGCAGCACCGCGCCGGCGTCACCGCTGCCCGGCTTTCCGGTCGAGACCCGCAGAAAGCCGATGGCCCCGGCGGGCTTGGCGTCGATCTCGCAGACCAGGGTCACCGGGCCCTGACGCAGCAGGCTCTGAGCCAGGTCGCCGTCCGTGCCGTTCGAGGCGACGGCGGCCAGGCCGTCGACCGCCTCCGCCTGCCAGCCGCGGGCGGTGTCGAACGTGACCGGCAGCGCACAGGCCGAACCGGCGGCGCCGACCGTGCCCCCGCTCTGGGCCGCCCCGCTGGACGCCTGCCCCGATTCCCTGACGTCGGTCGCGCGCGGCGACGCCCCGCACCCCGTCAGCAGCCCCGCGAGCAGCGCGAGCGGTACGGCTCTTCTTCCCAGGGTTCCCACCCGTTGCCTCCCCTTCGGCGTCCCCGGCCGGTCACTGTAATCGAGGGCTCCGACAAGGCCGGACGGATATTCGTCCGGGGAGCAGTTGTTGACTGGCTGTCATATTACTGAACCGTAACCTGACGGCCGCTACCGCGGGTAACGCGCTGCTCGCTACCGTCGAGGAAGCCGCACCCGTCCCCTGGGCCGCACCGGGGACGTTGCTCCGCGCTCCCCGCACCACCTCCCACGTCCCGCACGTCAAGGAGGTACCCCATGCCCGTTCGCATCCGCCTGCTGGCCACCGCCGTCGCCGCTGCCGCCTGCCTCTGTGTCCAGACCGCGCAGGCCACGGTCTCCCGAGCGGAGGTCTCCCGGGGCGTCACCATCCCCGCCTTCTACGATCCGCCCGCCGGCCTCCCCACGGTCGACGGCACCCTCATCCGTACCGAACCCCTCCCGCTGGCCCTGAGCCTGCCGAGCCTGCCGGGTCCGCTGCCCGGCCGCGCGACCCGGCTGATGTACAAGTCCACCGACTCGGCGGGCGGCCCCGTCGCGGTCACCGGCGCCTACCTCGAGCCGACGCTGCCCTGGTTCGGCCCCGGTGCCCGCCCGCTGGTCGCCCTGGCGCCCGGCACCATGGGCCAGGGTGACCAGTGCGCCGCCTCCCTGGGCCTGGAGCACCCACTGGTCCTCAACGGCCAGACGGTGTCCGTCGGTTACGAGGACCTGTCGGTCTACCGGCTGCTCGCGGAGGGCGTCGCGGTCGTCGTCACCGACTACGTCGGGCTCGGCGCGACCGACCGGCTGCACACCTACGTCAACCGGCTGGACGGCGCCCACGCGGTCCTGGACGCCGTACGCGCCGCCCGAAGCGTGCCCGGCGCCTCGGTCACCGCCGCCTCGCGGGTGGGCCTGTTCGGCTACAGCCAGGGCGGCGGCGCGACCGCGGCGGCCGCCGAACTCCAGCCCGACTACGCCCCGGACGTCACCCTCGCCGGCACCTACGCCGGGGCGCCGCCCGCCGACCTCACCGCCGTGACCGCGGCCATCGACGGCACGGACCTGGCCGGCGCCCTCGGCTGGGCGGTGAACGGCTTCGTCCAGTCCGACCCGGCGCTGAAGCCCCTCGTCGACGCCCACCTCGGCGCCGCGGGCCGGGCCGCCCTCGCCGACCTGTCGACGATGTGCGTCGGCGACGCGCTCCTCGCCTACGGCTCCCAGCACAGCACCGCCTGGACCACCGACGGCAGCTCCATCTCCGACGTCATCGGCGAGGAGCCCGCCCTCCAGGCCTTCCTGGACGACCAGCGCATCGGCAGGACGGCACCGGCGAGCCCGGTCCGGCTGGCGACCGGCGTCAGCGACGACCTCGTCCCGCACGCCCAGGCCCGCCGGCTCGCCGTCGACTGGTGCGACGAAGGCGCGGACGTCACCTATGTGCCGGTCGTGCTGCCGGACGCGGGCCGCGCCCTGCTGAACCACTTCGCGCCCCTGCTGACCGACCAGGGCGACGCCGTCGCCTGGCTCACGGCCCGGCTGTCCGGCCTGCCGGCCCTCTCCAACTGCTGGACCATGCCCGTACAGCCCTGACCGGCGGCCCCGCCGGTTGCCGTCGGCGGGCCGCGCACGGCAGGGTGCCGGTGTGCCTACCTTGCTGATCGTGCATCACACCCCCTCGCCGCACTGCCAGGCCATGTTCGAGGCCGTGGTCTCCGGGGCGACGGCCCCGGAGATCGAGGGCGTCCGGGTCGTGCGGCGGGCGGCGCTGTCCGCCACGGCCTCCGACGTCCTCGCGGCCGACGGCTACCTCCTCGGGACCCCGGCCAACCTCGGTTATGTCTCCGGCGCCCTCAAACATTTCTTCGACCAGATCTACTACCCCTGCCTCGACGAGACACAGGGCCGCCCCTTCGGCGCCTACGTGCACGGCGGCAACGACGTCACCGGCGCCCTGCGGGCCCTCGACTCCATCACCACCGGCCTCGGCTGGCGCCGGGCGGCCCAGCCGGTCACGGTGACGGGCGAGCCCGGCAAGGCCGACATCGAGGCGTGCTGGGAACTCGGCGCGACCGTCGCCGCCGGCCTCGCCGGCGACGCCTGACGGGCTCTGCGCGGCGCTCTGCGTCACCCGCACGGACGAAGGTGCGCGCGCCCGGTCCAGGGCACACGATGGGACCAGGCCATGTCGTCGATCCCAGGGAGCGTCGGATGGCAGCGGATCGGCATGCCTCCGGGCCGCCCACGAAGGAACTGCTGCGGGAGTGCGCCCGTGACGTCGTGGACGTCGCCGAGGGCATCCGCGAGGTGTGCGCACGGACCAGCTCCGTCCTGTTCGCCCCGGCGCTGACGAGTTCCGCGCGCCGCCGCCCGCGCACCGGCTGCGCCGCTCGCTGGGCGCTGCTGCGGGCGCTCACCAACAGCCAGGGGTTCGGCGGTTCGGCGGTCGTGGCACCGGACGGCATGGGCCGGCTGCTCGGCGCGGCGGGGGAGGCGCTGGGCCGGGAGAGCCTGGCCGCGCTGGTGGCGGTCACGTCCCTGCGGCTGAGGATCGCCGCCGTCCTGCTCGACCACCCCGAGTTCGGGCGCGACCCGGGCATGCGCCGGCTGACGGCCGCGGTCACCGCCGACCGGGACCTGGACGCCGTCCGGGCGCTGCGGGCCCTCTTCAAGGACCGGGGCGAGCAGCGGGCCTTGTCTCAACTGGCCCCGATCCTGGCGGAACTCCTCGCCATCCGAGGCCTGTTGGGCGAGGACCCGGTCAACGACGAGACGGCCTGGGCGCTCGCCGCCGGCCGCGAGCTGACCGCCGACCCGGTGCGCGGCATCAGCGCCGCCCACCCCTCCGCCACGGACCGGGACGAAGGCACCGTCCAGGCCGTCGAACCGTCCGCCCGGGAGAGCCAGGGCATCGCCACCGAGGGCTCCCTGCTCGCCTTCCTGCGCAACCTGGACGTCCTCGACGCCGGGGGCCGCGTCCTGGTCCAGGAGGTGCGCGGACCCGACGGTGTGCTCCGGTACGTCGTCCAGGCACCCGGCACGGCCGCCGGCCGCCCCCGCGACGACTCCCCTCAGGACTTCGCCGACGCCTGGCGCAACCTGTTCATGACCGACTCGCCCTACACCCGCTCGATCCTGCGGGCGATCCGGGACCACGGCGTCCCGCGCGGCGCCGACCTCGCGCTCGTCGGGCACGGCGAGGGCGGGATCGCGCTGCTGAACCTCGCCCAGGACGAGGAGTTCTGCCGCGCCTACCGGGTCACCCACGTGGTCGCCGTCGGCTCCCCGACCGGCGACCGGAGGCCCGCCGACCCGCGCACCTGGGTCGCCGGCATCACCAACCGGCACGACATCGTCCCGGCCCTCGACGGCCGCGGCGCGGGCTCCGCCTTCGCCCCGCACCCCAACGGGTACCGGGCCGAGTACGCCGGCCCCGACCACGAGTTCCCGCACTGCCATCTGCTCCGCGTCTACATCGACCACCTGGAGACGGTGATCCCGCAGGTCACCCAGGACGTCGACCAGGCCCTCACCCCCTACCGGGGCCCGGTGGAACGCACCCGCGTCTACCGGTTCGAGGACCGCGCCCGCCCGCCCGAGGGCTACCCCCTGCTGACCGTCCCCACCACCAGCGTCGCCACCTCGGCGGGCCCGGTCGACGTGCCGGTCCGCTACTACGACTCCTCCGCCGCCCACCTGTGCTACCCGGTCGACACCGACGTCGCCCGGAGCCTGCTGCCGGACGTCACCTGGATGGTCCCCGCCCGCTTCGGCCGCCGCGCCCTGGCCGTGCTCTCCCTCTACGAGCACCGCTGCACCACCATCGGCCCCTACACCGAACTCGCCCTGTCCGTCCTGGTCGACGACCTGTGGCGGCCGCACGCGTACGACCTCGCCAGGGATCTGGTGCGCCGCGTCGACCTGCGCCGCACCGGGCGGTACGTCGTCTCGCTCGCCGTCGGCACCGAGGAGGCGCGGGCGGTGGCCGAGGAGCTCTGGGCCCAGCCGGCCGTGCACGGATCCGCCGAGGTCGCCCTGCAAGGACGTGCACTGCGGGTCGAGGCACCGGAGCTGGGCCTGAGCGTCGAGGGCGGTCCCGGCCCCGGTGTGCGCTGCCCGGAGGCGGACTGGGTGCTCTACGGCCGCCGGGGCGACAGCACCGTACGCACCTTGGTCCGCGCAGCCGGCCGACCGCGCGTCCACACCCGCCCCCGGGTACGGCTGCGGCTCGACGGCGGGCACGGGCCGCTCGCCCGCCACCTCCAGATCCTCGAACTCGACACCGTCCGGCCCGGGTTCGTCCTGACCAGCCCACGGTTCGTGGCCCACAGAAGCGCCGGCGCGCTGCTGCCGCGCTGAGCCCGAGAACAGGTGCGCCCCATGGTGACCGAATCCCGTCCCGCCACCGCCGCCCCCGAACTCCTCGCGTACGTCGACGACCTGAGAGTCGACGCCGACCGGATGGACGGCTACGCGCAACGGCTGCGCGGTGCCGCCGTGACCCTGGCCGGCTGCGCCGAGGCACCGGAGTGGAGCGGGACCACCCTGGAGCGGCAGGCGACGGCCTGCGCGGCCGCGGCAGCCCAACTGCGCTCCGCGGCCACGGCCTTGCTGACCCACGCGACGAACTGACCGGCGGCCGTCCGGAGGCCGGTGCACCGTGGCGCGCCGGGCGTCAGCCGCGCAGTGCGGCTTCCAGGACCAGCAGACACGCTTCGCCCGGTGCCGAGGAGTCGTCGGGCAGCGCGTACAGCCGGAGCCGGTCGGCGCCGGCGATCTCGAAGTCCACGGCCCGGACGGTGACCGCGCGCCCGGCGGGGGAGTGGGCGGTGACCGCCGCGCAGTCCCGGACGTCGACGTGGCGGCTCGGCACGGGGGCCCCGTCGACGGGTTCGCCGTCCGTGGACAGCACCAGGACCCGCCGGCCGCCCCAGGTCGCCGCGTGCAGCAGACCGGTCTCGGGGTCACGGGCGATGTCGCGGAGGTGGTCCGGGTACCGGAACATCTCCTCCACCTCGCCGGTCGCCGGGTCCAGGCGGTAGACGATGGACCGCGAGTCGGGCCGGTCCTCGGCCACCGTGACCCACACGAACTGCCCGTCGTGGGTGAGACCGCCCGCGTGGTAGACCGTGTCCTCGCCGAGCTCCCAGTGCCGCAGCAGCCGCCCCCGCGGGCTCATCTCGAAGAGGTGCCCACGGCCCGTGCCCGGGGTGTACGACGTCCCGTGCGGGCCCGTGGTGGCCTCGGCCGGCCGCAGGATCTCGGCGCTGCTCACGAAGAAGCTGCCGTCGGCCCGGTCCATGCCCTGCGGGTGGTGGCAGGCGAAGTCGAGCGCGACCGTGTCCACGAGGACCCACTCGGCGGCCCTGGCCACGCGGGCGATGGCCTCGTCGACCGTCGGTTTCATCGAGGTGCCGCCTTCCGCCGCGGGCCCCTTCCTCCGATCATGCGGCGCGACCCCGACGGCCGCATCCCGTGCCGGGACCCGCCCTGGACACACGACGGCCCGGGCCTCGCAGGAGGCCCGGGCCGCGGGGCGGGACAGGGAGCGGGGTCAGCCGGCCGGGACGGTGTGGGGTTGTTCCGGGCCGGGCTTCGGACGGGTGCCGGTCCAGGACGGGTCGGCGGCGAGGACAGGCGTGGGGGGATGGTTCATGAGACGACGTGCTTCCTGAGATGTGAGGGGAGATGAAGAGGGAAGGTCAGTCCGGTGCCGTCGACAGCTCGGCCCAGACGACGCGTGCGGAGGATCCCTCCGGTGCGACCGTGACGCCCCAGTCGAGGCTGAGCGCGTCGACCAGGAACAGCCCGCGCCCGTTCTGTTCGTCGGGTCTGGCCTGCCGGGGCGCCGGGAGCGTGAAGCTCCCGCTCTGGTCCTCGACCTCGATCCGGATCCGGTCGGGGGCGGCGTGCACCCGGCATATGATCCGCCGGCCGGCCGAGTGGACGATGGAGTTGGTCACCAGTTCGGAGGTCACCAGGACCGCGTTGTCGCAGGCCTCCTCGCACACGCCCCACGAGGCCAGCAGCTCGCCCACGCTGCGGCGGGCGTTGCCCACCGCCCGGGGCGTCGGGGCCAGGTCGAAGGCCAGGCTGTGCGGGGCGGGCCGGTCCCCGGAGGCGAACCGGTCGAGGCCTTGCGGCCCAGGGAGTCGACCGAGGCGTTCGCCTCCGGGTGGTCGGGGGGTGCCCGTCGCGTCCGACGGGCGGTGCGGGCCCTCGGCGCCGGCCGCGAGGGCCGGTCGGGGCAGGCCGGGTATCCGGTCGTCGGGCAGTCGGTCGAGCGGCTGGGGGAGAGAGGGCGGGGCCATCGCCGTGCGCCTTTCGTCCGGCTTCGCAGCGTGGGGGGCTGAGCGGTCGCATCCGCCCCGGGCCGCGCGGGGGCAGACGACGACCCGTGCCTGGACGACACCGGATCGCAGCTCAGTCTCCCCCAACTGGACTGCTTCGCCTGCTCCTTGGTCGGTCGGAGCAGTAGGTCCACTCTGGCATCTGCCAACATCGCCTCGCAACCGGCAAGTTGAAAATTGCAAGAAGTGAAGTGCATGCTGCTCCCGACAAGAAGTGATCGAATGACTCCGTGAGCCGATCACGAGCGCGTGAGACGGTGACCCTGAAACCTGGTGCGAGGGGGTAGGGCGTGACCTCGGAGACCGACTGGGGCGGTGCCCCTTCTGTCCTGCGCATGATCCTCGGCCGGCAGCTGGAGGAGATGCGGACCCGGGCGGGCCTGACCTACGAGCAGGCCGGCACCGCGATCGGCGTCAGCCACTCCACGATCCGCCGGATGGAGGCCGCCAAGGTGGCCCGGCTCCGGCTGGCCGACGCCGAGAAGCTGCTGCAGATCTACGGCGTGACGGAGCGCCAGGAGGTCGACACCTTCCTGCAGTCGGTGCGCGAGGCCAACAAGCGCGGCTGGTGGCACACCTACCGCGATGTGATGCCGGACTGGTTCGCCGCGTATCTGAGCCTGGAACAGGCCGCGTTGCAGATCCGTGCCTACGAGAACGAGTTCGTGCACGGCCTGTTGCAGACCCGGGAGTACGCCGCCGCCCTGCTGGGCGCCGGCAACCCGCACGCGCCGGCCGAGGCCACCGAGCGCCGGGTGGCGCTGCGTATGCGCCGCCAGGAACTGCTCACCCGCCAGGCGCCGCCCAGGCTCTGGGTCGTGATGGACGAGACGGTGCTGCGCTGGCCGGTCGGCGGCGCCGGGGTGATGCGCGCCCAGATCGACCATCTCATCGAGATCAACCGGCTGCCCAACGTCACCTTGCAGATCATGCCGTTCGCCAACGGCCCGCACCCGGCGATGCGCGCGGGTGCGTACCACCTCTTCCGGTTCCGGGCTCCCGAACTGCCCGACATCGTCTATCTCAACGGCCTGGTGGGCGCCGTCTACCTGGACAAGAGCGAGGATGTCGTGGTCTATCGCGAGGCTCTGGACCGGTTGGGCGCCCAGGCGGCGCCCGCCAGAAAGACCGAGGTGTTCCTCGGTGCGATTCGCAAGGAGCTCTGACGTGCACCACCAGATACACAACGGCATTCCGTCCCGGCAGCTCGGCGCGCGCGGCTGGTCCAAGCCGTGGAGCGACGACGCCGGCGGTGCCTGCGTGGAAGTGAAGAAGCTCGCCGACGGGCGGGTGGCGGTACGCCAGTCGACCGACCCGGACGGCCCGGCGCTGGTCTTCACCCCCCGCGAGATGACCACTTTCCTGTCCGGTGTGAAGGCGGGTGACGCCGACTTCCTGATGTGAGCCTTCCTCCCGGAACTTCCTTGCTATAGCTGATCGTTCACCCAACCCCCCACTCTTATCCCCCTGAGCACAGACCCCCGCATCCCCCCTCACCCGAATGGGAGACACGGCGTTGCCCGACAACGGATGGCCGGCCGACCGCATCGACACCGAGAACGCGCACTCCGCGCGGATCTACGACTACATCCTGGGCGGCAAGGACTACTACCCCGCCGACCAGGAGGCGGGTGACGCCATGGCCCGGGAGTGGCCCGCGCTCCCGATCCACATGCGCGCCAACCGCGACTGGATGAACCGCGCCGTGCGCTGGCTCGCCGAGGAGGCGGGAATGCGCCAGTTCCTGGACGTGGGCACCGGCATACCCACCTCCCCGAACCTCCACGAGATCGCCCAGGCCGTCTCGCCCGACTCCCGGGTCGTCTACGTGGACAACGACCCCATCGTCCTCACCCTGTCCCAGGGCCTGCTCTCCAGCACGCCGGAGGGCAAGACGGCGTACATCGAGGCGGACTTCCGCGATCTGACGGACATCTTCGACGCCCCCGAGCTGCGCGAGACCATCGACCTCGACCAGCCGGTGGCGCTCACGGTGATCGCCATCGTGCACTTCATGCTGGACGCGGACGACGCGGTCGGTGTCGTACGGCGGCTGCTGGAACCGCTGCCCTCCGGCAGCTACCTGGCGATGTCCATCGGCACCGCCGAGTTCGCGCCCGAGGAGGTGGGCCGGGTCGCCCGCGAGTACGCGGCCCGCAACATGCCGATGCGGCTGCGCACCATCGACGAGGCCGACAAGTTCTTCGAGGGCCTGGAGCTGGTAGAGCCGGGCATCGTCCAGGTGCACAAGTGGCACCCGGACGGCAACGGCGAGGAAGGCATCCGCGACGAGGACATCGCGATGTACGGAGCGGTCGCCCGCAAGCCGTGACCCAGGGCTCCGTGCCGGGGCCCGGCTCACCTTCCCGGCCCCGGCACGGTCGTCTCACGGGTACCGTGAGGCCATGACCAGCACGCGCGTCACCCGGCGGGTGCAGGCGCCCCCGGCCGCCGTCTACCGGGCGCTGCTCGACCCGGCGGCGGTCGCCGCCTGGCGGGCACCGGACGGCATGACCGCCCGGGTCCACGCCTTCGACGCCCGGGAGGGCGGCGGGTTCCGGGTCTCCCTCGACTACGACGACCCCGGCCGCGCCGGGAAGTCCGGCGGGCACACCGACACCTACCGGGGGCACTTCGCCCGGCTGGTCCCGGACCGCCTCGTCGTCGAGGTCATCGACTTCGAGACCGCCGACGACACGGTGCGCGGCACCATGACGATGACGACGGCCCTCACCGCGGCCGGCGGTGGCACGGACGTCGAGATCCTGCACGAGGGCATCCCCGAAGGCGTCCGCCCCGAGGACAACGAACTGGGCACCCGGATGGCCCTCGACAGCCTGGCCCGGCTCGTCGAGGGCCGCGGGTGACTCAGGCGTTCGGGTCGAACGAGATCCCGGACGGCATGGAGTACGACAGGTTGGCGTTGAACGAGCCGTCCTTGATCTTGATGGTGGCGCTGCCGAAGTCCGCGTTCATCAACTTGTCGCGGTAGCCCGCCGGGTAGCCGTCCCAGCCCACCAGACGCGGGAAGAACCAGCCGCCGGTCACGTTCTCCGGCGGGTCGTCGTTGGAGTTGGCGAAGCGGAAGTCGTGGGTGGACAGGCCGTCCTTGTGGTAGACGATCTTCGGGTGGGTACCGTCGAACCGGATCGCCGAGGCGGCCGCCACCTGGTAGCTGCTGTGCTGCGACACCGAGACGTACTGCACCTGGTTGTTCTGGATCCACACGATGACGTGTTCCCAGTCGTGCCGGTGCCCGATGGCCGCGGGCCCGTACGTCGCCTGGTCCTTCTCGAAGTAGCTGGCGTACATCACCGCGCACCAGCCGTTGTTGCACTTCTCGCGCGAGTAGGTGTTGGCGTTGGCCAGCTGCGCGTAGTCGTGGCAGTGGCCGTTGACGTCACCGCCCAGCCCCAGACCGGGGTTGAGGGTGCCGTCGGCGCCGATCGCGGCGGTGGTGTAGCAGCCGTCGCCGTCGTAGTCGTAGGCCGGGGAGAAGGTCTGCTCCAGGCCGTCGGCGTTCTGGGGGAGCAGCGTCAGGACGTCGGCGTGCGCGGTGGCGGGCACGGCGACGACCAGCGCGAGGGCACCGAGGGTGGCGGCGAGGGCCTGGCGGAGCGGCCGTCTGCGGGTGGGGGATTGCAGGTCGGGCATGTCGACTCCCTGTCTCTGAAAGGCGAAGCGGAGTCTGACAGTCAGCCAATGGTCGAGACCACCCTTACGGCTTAATTTTGACCCAAAGACAATTGAACAGCTCGGTCAACTCCATTGCTGTCAGAGCCTGTTGACCTGCTGTGAGTAGCCCGGTTGCGCTTGCCGCGCCACCCGGCCCGACGCCAGGCTTCTCGTCGGCTCCCCCCCCCACGACCCGAAAGAGAGCCCGTGAACGACAGAGACATGCCTTCGGCCGCGCTGAACCGGCGCGGTTTCCTCGGCGCCGCCGCCGCGGCCGGGCTGCTCGGCACGCTGGCCACGCCGGCCGAGGCGGCCCGGAACACGGCCGACGCCGACCCGGTCACCACCGAGTCCGGCCGGGTCACCGGAGTCCAGGGCGGCCTGCGCGGCGTCACCGTCTACAAGGGCGTCCCGTACGCCGCCTCCACCGCCGGAGCCAACCGCTGGCGCCCGCCGCAGCCGGCCCCCTCCTGGGACGGGGTGCGCGCCGCCGACTCCTGGGGCCCGGCCTGCCCGCAGCCGGTCACGGACATCCCCGACGACCAGGTGCCCGAGCTCGGCGAGGACTGCCTGAACCTCAACATCTGGACCACGGCGACCGGTTCGGGCACCGGCCGCCCCGTCCTCGTCTGGCTCTACGGCGGCGACCGGGCCCTGTGGTCGGGCCAGGAGATGTACGACGGCTCCCTGCTCGCGTCCAAGGGCGTGGTCGTCGTGAATCCCAACTACCGTGTCGGTCCGCTCGGCGGTCTCGCCCACCCCGGACTGACCGCCGAGTCCGCGTACGGCGGCTCGGGCAACTGGGGGATCCTGGACGTCGTCGCCGCGCTGGAGTGGGTCCAGCGGAACATCGCCGCCTTCGGCGGCGACCCGGACCGGGTGACCCTGGGCGGCTGGGCGCACGGCGCGTCCATCGTCAACATCCTCCTCGCCTCCCGGCGCGCCAAGGGTCTCTACCACCGCGCCCTGCTCTCCTCCGGCGTCCGGTACACCAAGGACCCGGCGCTGGCCCGGGGGACCGGCCGCTACCGCACGCTCGCCGACGCCGAGGCCGACGGCACCGGCTTCGCCGCCTACCTGGGCGCCCAGAGCCTCGCCGAACTGCGCGCGCTGGACGCCGGCCACCTCGTCGCCGGGGCCGCCGCCGACGCCTCCGCCGACTTCGGCCACGTACTCGACGGACATGTCCTGCCGGACACCTACACGGCCGTGCTGGCGGCCCGCGCCGAGACCGACGTGCCCGTCCTCACCGGGGTCTGCAAGGACGCGAACGGCGCCTCACCCGGTCTGAAGACGACTCTCGACGCGTACCAGGCGTACGCCCGGTCCGAGTTCGGCCCGCTGGGGCTGGCCGACACCTTCCTGGAGCTCTACCCGGCGGACAGCGACACGTCGGCGGCCCAGCAGTACAGCGCCTACGCCCGCGACGAGGAGCGCGTCTCCGCCTTCCTGTGGGCGACCCAGTTCAAGGACACCGCCGGCAATTCCAGCGCCGTCCGCACCTACTTCTGGACCCGTGTCCCGCCCGGCCACGACGGCACCAACCCGGTCATCGGCACCGAGGTTTCCGGCGCCTTCCAGGGCTCCGACGTCTACTACCTGCTCGGCTACCTCTACAGCACCGACCGTCCCTGGACCTCCCAGGACTACGACATCGCCGACACCACCGCGTCCTACGTCGCCCGCTTCGCCGCCACCGGTGACCCGAACGGCAGCTCCCTGGCCGACTGGCCCGCCCTCGCCGCCGACACCCCGCGGACGATGGAACTCGGCGCGGACTTCGGCACGGTCGCGGTGGCCGACAGCGACGCGAAGCTGACCTTCCTGACGACCTACCTGGAGTCACAGACCAGGGAGTTCTGAAACGCTCCCCGTCCGGGCGCCGCCATGGCCGAGTATCCCGTGGTGATGCCGGTGCACGCTCGGGGTGCGGTGCAGGGCGATCAGAGCCGCGTCGTCGCCGAGGTGGCCGCCGGCATGGGTCAGCAGATCGCGCCGGACGTGGTGGATCAGCGCCTCGGGAGAGGCGTCGGTCCACTGCGTCACCCGGTCCGCGAGCGGATAGAAGCGGCGCCGGACGTCCCGCGCCTCGATGACCCCGTCGGTGTACAGCAGCAGGGTGTCGCCCGGTTCGAAGGAGAACACGTCCAGCGTGTGTTCCGTGGCCCGTGTCCCGTGCACGCCCAGCGGCGGCGACGGATGCAGGCTCGGGACGGTGACCGCGTGTCCGGGGCTCAGCAGCAGGGGCGGCGGATGGCCGCAGCTCGTCATCCGGGTGACCGGGTCCAGGTCGGGGATCTCGATCAGCAGGGCGGTCGCGAACCGCTCGCCCGCCTCCTCGGGCGACTCCCGGTCCGCCGCGTACCGGGTCACGCTCTGCTCCAGGACGGCGACCAGTTCCGGCAGCGTGATGTCCCGGTGGGCGGACTCCCGGAAGGCGCTGAGCAGCAGCGCCGCCTCGCCGATCGCGGCCAGCCCCTTGCCCCGGACATCGCCGATCAGCACCCGGACCTGGCCGTCGGAGCGGGTGACCGCGTACAGATCGCCGCCGATCTGGGCCTCGTCCTCCGCGGCCAGGTACAGCGAGGCGATCCGCAGCGGGCCGATCTGCTCGGGCAGCGGCCACATCAGCACGTGCTGCGCGGCTTCGGCGACCGAGCGGACCTGGGCCAGCTGGGCGCGGCGCCGGTCGCGGACCGCGCAGTAGACCGTCACCATCACGGAGAGCAACGTCAGTGTGACGATCTGCACGATGTGGTTCGCGCTCGTCAGCCCACCGTGGAAGACGGCGATCACCACCTGCGCGGCCACCGCCAGCGCGCCCACCAGCGCCGTCGTGCGGGGTCCGGCGAACGACGGGGTGAGCGCGGGCGCGATGACCAGGGTGGGACCCAGGTGGATGTCAGGGGGCGAATCGATGGCCGCCGCCGTGATCACCACGATGAGCAGCACCGGGAGCAGCAGCAGTACGTGCCACGACTGCTGCGGCTCCGCCACGCTCCACCGGCTCCCCATGCCTACCAGCGTGCGTCACCGCCACGCGCCCGGCCACCGCGCGCCGGACGGGCGGTCCTAGAGGTTCACGCTGTTCATCCCGGCCTCGTCGTAACGCTCGCCCGCGGCCTTGGGCACCTCGGCGTCGATGCGGGCCAGTTCCTCCTTGGACAGTTCGATGTCGACGGCGCCGGCGTTCTGCTCCAGGTAGGTACGGCGCTTGGTGCCCGGGATCGGGACGATGTGGTCGTCCTGGGCCAGCACCCAGGCGAGGGCCAGCTGGGCCGGGGTCACGTCCTTCTCCGCGGCGATCTCCTTCACCTTGTCGGCGAGCCGCAGGTTGGCCTCCAGGTTGTCGCCGGTGAAGCGGGGGCCGGTGCGGCGCCAGTCGTTCGCGTCGAGGTCGTCGGGGGAGGAGAACCGGCCGGCCAGGAAGCCGCGGCCCAGCGGCGAGTACGGCACGAACCCGATGCCCAGCTCACGGCAGGTCGGGATCACCTCGTCCTCCGGGTCGCGGGTCCACAGCGAGTACTCGCTCTGCACGGCCGCGATCGGGTGCACCGCGTGGGCCCGCCGGATCGTCTCGGGGCTCGCCTCGCTCAGCCCGATGTGCCGCACCTTGCCCTCGGCGACCAGCTCGGCCATGGCGCCGACGGTCTCCTCGATCGGCACGTTCGGGTCGACGCGGTGCTGGTAGTAGAGGTCGATGTAGTCGGTGCCCAGACGCCGGAGCGAGCCGTGCACCGAGCTGCGCACGTGCTCGGCGGAGCCGTCCTGGGGGCCGATGCTGCTCATGTCGCCGGGGACGGCGTCGTCCATCCGGAAGTTGAACTTCGTGGCGATCACATACTCGTCCCGGTGCCCCCGGACCGCCTCGCCCACCAGCGTCTCGTTGGTGAGCGGCCCGTAGAGCTGCGCGGTGTCGAGGAAGGTGATGCCCAGTTCCCGCGCCCGGTGGATGGTCCGCGCGCCCTCGTCCTGGTCGGCGGTGCCGTAGAAGGCGGACATTCCCATGCAGCCGAGGCCGATGCTGCTCACCTGAAGGTCTCGCAGACTGCGCTGTCGCATGTCACTCCCAGCCTTTCGTCGCTGCTCGGGTCCGGCTCCGTTCCGGAGGGCCCACGGGCCCAGTTCCATTCAGCTGCGGAATCCGCGCATCGGCATCCCGGCACCGGGGCCTCGTCCGGAGGAGCGCTCTGGACGCTACGGCTTCGAGCGCACTCGATGTCAAACGGCCGCCGCGGCCCGCCGCTCCCGGTCCGTGCTCCCCGTCCGGCAGACGTGGACCCGGATACGGTGGCCGCCGTCGATCCGTCGCCGAGCCCCCCGGTGGAGCCCGCATGCTGCTGCGCCAGCTCGAATACCTCGTCGCGCTCGCCCGAGAGCGGCACTTCGCCCGCGCGGCCGCCGCCTGTCATGTCTCGCAGCCCTCGCTGTCCGCCGCGATCCAGCGGCTCGAACACGAACTCGGCGTCCCGATCGTGCGCCGGGGCCGCCGCTACGAGGGCCTGACCCCCGAGGGCGAGGTGGTGCTGGCATGGGCGCACCGCATCCTCGCCGAGCGGGACGCGCTGCGCCAGGAGCTGTCGGCGCTGCGGGACGGCCTCACCGGCACCCTGCGCCTCGGCATCGTCCCCACCGCCGTCCCCGTCACCTCACTCCTCACCGGCCCCTTCTGCGACCGGCATCCGCACGCCCGGGTGGCCATGGAGTCCCTGTCGTCCGCCGACATACGGCGCGGCCTCGCCGAGTTCGAGCTGGACGCGGCCATGACCTATCTGGACGACGACGAACTGCGGCAGGTCCGCCGCTTCCCGCTCTACGAGGAGCGGTACGTCCTGCTCACCCCGGTCGGCGGTCCCCTGGGCGACGCGGTCACCGCCAGCTGGTCCCAGGCCGCCGCCCTCCCGCTGTGCCTGCTGGGGCCCAGGATGCGCAACCGGCGGATCATCGACGACTGCTTCGCCGCCGACGGTGCCGCCCCCGTCCCGGCGATCGAGTCCGACAGCGTCGCCGGCCTCTACGCCCACCTCCCCGGCGGCCGCTGGTCCAGCGTGATCTCGCACGCCTGGCTGCACATGTTCGGCGTACCGGAGGGCCTGCGCGTGGTGCCGCTGGAGGGCCCGGCGCACGGCCCCCGGGTGGGCCTGGTCGTCGCCCGCAGCGAACCGCAGTCCATGCTCGCCCAGGCCCTGGTGAAGGTCGCCCGCCAGGCACGGCTGCGGGACGCGCTCGACAGCCTGCTGACCGCCCACCTGGACGGCCACGGCTGATAGCCGTGGGCTATGAGCACAAAACAACGTTCGCTTTGACCAGCGCAGTTGCCCCCGAGGATCGTGAAGGGCACGCCATCCGCAACGGAGTTGAGGAGCCGCCACCATGGCCAAGGTGCTCTGCGTCCTGTACGACGACCCGACCGACGGATACCCGAAGACCTACGCCCGCGACGACATCCCCGTCATCGACCACTACCCGGGCGGCCAGACCACCCCCACCCCCGAGGCGATCGACTTCACCCCCGGCCGTCTCCTCGGCAGCGTCTCCGGCGAACTCGGCCTGCGCTCCTTCCTGGAGAAGGCCGGCCACACCCTCGTCGTCACCTCCGACAAGGACGGCGCGGGCTCGGTCTTCGACCGCGAGCTGCCCGACGCGGACGTCGTCGTCTCGCAGCCGTTCTGGCCGGCGTACCTCACCCCCGAGCGCATCGCCGCCGCGAAGAACCTCAAGCTGGCCGTCACCGCCGGCATCGGGTCCGACCACGTCGACCTCGACGCCGCGATCGCCCACGGGGTGACGGTCGCCGAGGTGACGTACTGCAACAGCATCAGCGTCGCCGAGCACGTGGTGATGATGATCCTGGGGCTCGTCCGCAACTACCTGCCCTCGCACCAGGTGGTGCTCGACGGGGGCTGGAACATCGCCGACTGCGTGAGCCGGTCCTACGACCTGGAAGGCATGCACGTCGGAACCGTCGCCGCCGGCCGGATCGGCCTCGCGGTGCTGCGCCGCCTCGCCCCCTTCGACGTCCAGCTGCACTACACCGACCGCACCCGGCTGCCCGAGTCCGTCGAGCGCGAGCTGAACCTGACCTTCCACGAGAACGCGGCCGCCATGGCCCCGCACTGCGATGTCGTCACCGTCAACGCGCCGCTGCACCCCGAGACCGAGGGCCTGTTCGGCGACGAGCTGCTGGGCACGATGAAGCGCGGCGCCTACCTCATCAACACCGCCCGGGCCCTGATCGTCGACCGGGACGCCGTCGACCGGGCGCTGCGCAGCGGGCAGCTGGCCGGCTACGCGGGCGACGTCTGGTACCCGCAGCCCGCGCCCGCCGACCACCCCTGGCGCACCATGCCGCACCAGGGGATGACCCCGCACATCTCCGGCTCCTCGCTCTCCGCGCAGGCCCGCTACGCGGCCGGCACCCGGGAGATCCTGGAGTCCTGGTTCGCCGGCCGGCCGATCCGCGACGAGTACCTGATCGTCGACGGTGGCGGACTGGCCGGCACGGGAGCCAAGTCGTACTCCGTCAAGACCGGCTAGGAGTCGAGCCGGACCGGCAGTTCGAAGAGGTCGTTCTGGGTGACCACCGGCTTGTTGCGCAGCTCGGACGCCGGTACCGCGAGGTCCAGGCCGGGGAAGCGGTCGTACAGGGCGGGCAGCGCGACGCCCGCCTCCAGCCGGGACAGCGCGGCGCCGGGGCAGACGTGCGGGCCGTGGCCGAAGGAGATGTGCCGGTTCGTCGACTCCCGGGTGACGTCGAACTCCCCGGCACTGGGCCCGTGCGCCTGCTCGTCGCGGCCGATCGCGGCGTACGACACGATCAGCGCGTCGCCCGCCGGGAGCACCTTGTCGCCGACCGGCACGTCCTCGGTGGCGAAGCGGATCAGGACGTGCGAGGTCGGGGTGGACCAGCGCAGGGTCTCCTCGACCACCGCCGACCAGTCCACCTCGCCGGAGAGCACCCTGGCCCGCTGGCCGGGGTGGGTGGAGAGGTTGACCACCGCGTTGACGATCAGGGAGATCGTCGTCTCGTGGCCGGCCGCCACCATCAGCTGGAGGGTGGAGACGATCTCCTCGTCCGTGAGGTGGTCGCCGTCCTCGGAGGCCAGGATCAGCGCGCTGGTCAGGTCGTCGCCGGGCTCGGCCCGCTTGGCGGCGACCGTCGCCGCCATGATCCCCGCCAGTTCGGTGAGGGTCGCGATGACCTCCGCGGGCGGGGTCTGGGTCGAGAAGAACTTCTCGAACAGCACCTTCAGGCGCGGCAGTTCCGCCTCGTCGATGCCCATCAGGTCGGCGACCACGAACATGGGCAGCGGATAGGCGAAGCCCGCCTTGAGGTCCAGGGTCTCCTGGTCCGCCGGGAGCCCGTCGAGCAGGTCCTGGGTGAGCTTCTCGATCCGCTCCCGCATCTGCTCCACCCGGCGCGGGGTGAGCGCCTGCGCGACCAGCGTGCGCATCCGGCGGTGGTCGGCGCCGTCCACGGTCAGCATGGACCGGCCGGGGTTGGCCAGGCCGATCAGCGGCCAGTCCGGCGGTATCTCGCCCCGCTGCCAGGCCCCCCACACATTGATGTCCTTGACCAGACGGGGGTCGGTGAGCAGCGCCTTGGCCTCGGCATGACGGGTGACCGCCCAGACGGGCACCCCGCCGGGCAGCTCCACGGCGGCGAGCGGACCGGCGGCGCGCAGCCGCGCGCTCTCGCCGTCCAGGTCGGTGACGAAGGGGTCGAGGGCGATCCGGGTTTGTTCGGTACCGGTCGTCATCGTGACGTGCCTCCCAGGGCAGGGTCGGAGTACTGCGCCAATCGGTGCTGCGCCTGACCGTCGGTGTCGGATTACAGGGTGGGTACGGGCGTGAACCGGACGGGAAGCTCGGTCAGCCCCCGCAGCCAGGGCGAGGGCCGGCGGGTGAGGGAGTCGGCGGGCACCGCCAGGTCGATGTCCGGCAGCCGGTCGAGGACGACCTCGATGCCGGTCCGGGCGATCACCTCGGCGACCTCCTGAGCGGGGAACGGGCAGCGGTGCTCGCCGTGCCCGAAGGAGAAGTGCGCGCTGTTGCCGCCGGTCAGCGCGGAGGCGTCGGTGCGCACCTGCGGATCGGAGTTGGCGCCCTGGAGGCCGAGGACCAGCAGGTCACCGGCGCGGATCCGGCGGCCGCCCAGCTGGGTGTCGCGGGAGGCCCAGCGGCCCGCTATGTTCTGGCTGGGGGTGTCCTCCCACAGCACCTCGTTCATCGCCTCGGCGACACTGTTGCGGCCGCCGAACAGCGAGGCCGCGAACCGGTCGTCGGTGAGCATCAGGCGCAGCGAGTTGCCGATCCAGTCGGCGGTCGGCTGGTGCCCGGCCGCCATCATGACCATCAGGTCCTGGGCGATCTCCTCCTCGCTGAACCCGCTCTTGTCCTGGAGCATCCGGGACACCACGTCGTCGGCGGGATCCGCCTTGCGGTCGGCCAGCAACTGCGCCATGGACGTGGCCAGATGGGTCTGCCCGGCGATCGCCCGCTCACGCCCGTCGATCATGTCGTTGAGCGCGGTGACCAGGCCGGGCCCCTCCTCCTCGGAGAAGCCGTAGAGCTGCGCGAGCACCCGCACCGGCAGCAGCATCGCGTACTGGCCGATCAGGTCCGCCTCGCCGCTGGTGCACAGCCCGTCGATCAGCTCGTCCGCGAACCGCTCGGCGTGACCGCGCAGTTCGAAGGGGTCGACGGCCTCCAGCGCGTCGCTGATCATCCCGGCGCGCTCGCGGTGCCGCTCGCCGACGGTGTACAGGATCGACGGCTGCTTACGGCCGATCATCGGCAGCAGCGGCCAGTCGTCGGGGATCATGTCCCACTGGTTCCACAGGTCGGAGTCCCGGCTGAACAGCACCGGGTCCCCGGTCACCTGGTGCAGCTCGCGGTATCCGACGACCAGCCAGGCGGGCACGTCGCCGTCGAGCACGACGGGGGTGACGGCGCCGTGGTCGCGCCGCATCTCGCGGTACAGACGCGCCGGTTCGGTCTGGAACCGGGGGCCGCCGAGCGGCACGGCTTCGGGGGTCACACGAACTCCTGTCGGGGCAGGTCCACCGGTGCCGAGGGGCCGGCGTACCGGTTCTTGACGTGCTGGACCAGCTGGATGAGCACCTGCTTGCCGGACTCCCGGGAGCGGGCGTCACAGGTGACCAGCGGGATGTGCGGGTCCAGGTCGAGCGCGTGCCGGACGTCCTCGGGCGTGTGTACGGGGCCGCCGAAGTCGTTGCAGGCCACGATGAACGGGGTGCCGTGCTTCTCCAGCCGGTCGATGGCGTACCAGGAGTCGTCGATGCGCCGGGTGTCGACGAGCACGACCGCGCCGAGGGTGCCGGAGAACAGCCGGTCCCACAGGAACCAGAACCGCTCCTGGCCCGGTGCCCCGAACAGGTACAGCACGTTGCGGGCGTCCAGCGTGATCCGGCCGAAGTCGAAGGCGACGGTGGTGGCGGACTTGCCGCGCACCTCGCGGACGTCGTCGACCTCCTCGCCGGCCTGGGTCATCGTCTCCTCGGTGTTGAGGGGACGTATCTCGCTGACGGAACGGACCAGGGTGGTCTTGCCGACGCCGAAACCGCCCACGACCACGATCTTGAAACCGTGGTCGGCGGAGGCACCCAACGGGGTGCGCGCGTCAGAGGTTGCGGAGTCCAACGAGCACCTGCTCCAGAATGTCGGGGTCGGTGATGGCGGGCCGGTACGGATGGCGGGCGCTGACCCGGCCGGCCGCCTGCAGGTCGCACAGCAGGACCTTGGTGATGCTCACCGGCAGCTTCAGCTCCGCGGCGATCTCCACCACCGAGGTCGGGAACTCGGCCAGCCGCAGGATCGCCGCGTGCTCCGACTGCATGCCCGGGGCCGGCTCCGACTCGGCGACGACCAGCGTGACCAGGTCGAAGGGGCTGTCCGGCCCGGTGCTGCTGCGGCCGCCGGTGATGGTGTACAGGCGGTCGGGCGCGTCGTCCCTGCCGGGCCGGCTCATGACGTCCGGGGCTGCGCGGTGAGGTGTTCGCCGAGCTGCTCGACCAGTTCGCTCATGTTGTGCCCGACCAGCCCCGGCTCCGCGTCCTCGCTGGTCACCACGGCCAGATGGGCGCCCTCGCCGGCCTCCACGATGAACAGCACGCCCCCGTAGAACTCGGTCATCGCCGACCGCACGCCGCCGCTGCCGTCGCCGAACTCGACGGACGCCCCGTGCGACAGCGACTGGATGCCGGCGGCGATCGCCGCGAGCTGGTCGGCCTGGTCGACGGAGAGCTCCGGAGTACGGCACAGCTTCAGGCCGTCGCGGGAGAGCACCAGGGCGTGCCGCGCGCCGGGGGTGCGCTCCAGGAGGCCCTCGATGAGCCAGGTGAGCTTGTCGTCGGCGGTGGTCCTGCCGGTCATGGAGTGGTGTCGCCTTCCGGGTGCGCGTGCGGGTGGGACGTGGGCTCGGGACCGGACTCCGGGTGGGGCGCGGGGACCGGATCGTGCGCCGGGGTGGGGGTGTAGGGGGCGGCGTCGGCCTCGGCGGCGTCGGACGCGGCCGGGCGGACGGCCTGCCGGAAGCTGTTGAAGCGGGTGGCGCGGACCCGGGCGTCCTCGGCCGCGGGCACCGGGCGCGGCTCCGCCGGCTGGGGTGCCGACCGGCGCTCGGCCTCGGCGAGGGTCCGGCCGCGGCGCCGCCTGGGCAGCCCGGTGGGCCCTTCCTCGTCCTCGTCGGACTCCGCGGACTCGTGCACGGGCATCGGGTCCGGCGGGGCCGGCACCGGCTCGACCGGCTCCGGCTGCCTGGGCAGCGCGGGTTCGTCGGCGACCGGGCGGGTCAGCAGGTCCTGCGGGACCAGCATCAGCACTCCGGTGCCGCCGCGCGCCGAGGGCCGGAACGACACCTTCAGACCGTGCTTGCCGGCCAGCCGGCCGACCACCGCCAGCCCGAGCCGGGTACCGGTGAGGCCGCCGAGCTCGGTGGTGTCACCGGTGACCGCCCGCTCGGCGCGGCGCAACTGCACATCGCCCATCACCAGCCCGCTGTCCTCCACGGACACGATGACCCCGGCCGGCACCTCCTCCACATAGACGTGGACCTCGGCGGTCGGGGGCGAGAAGGTGGCCGCGTTGTCGAGCAGTTCGGCGAGCGCGTGCATGACGCCCTCGGCCGCGTGGCCGGTGACGGCCGTCTCGCTCACCGAGTGCACCCGCACCCGGCGGTAGCCGCTGATGCGTCCCATCGCCCCGCGCAGGATGGACTCCATGCTGATCGGACGCGCCCAGCGGCGGCCCGAGCGCGCCCCGGTCAGGACGGCGATGGAGTCGGCGATCCGGCCCGCCTGGGCGGTGCGGTGGTCGAGGTGCAGCAGGTCGGCGAGCACCTCCTCGTCGGTGTGCCGCTCCTCCATGGCCCGCAGGTCGGCGAGGGTGGCGGTGGCCAGGGCCTGCATCCGGCCGGCCGCGTTGCCCGCCGCGGCGATCGCGGCGGCCCGCCCCCGGGAGGCCTGCTCCAGGTCGGCGGCGAGCCGGCCGTTCTCCTGCCGGTACCAGTCCAGCTCCTGGCTGCTGCCCTCGTGGATCCGCACCCGCTCCTGCTCGAAGGAGTCGGTGAACTCGCTGCGCTGCTGGGCCAGTTCGTCGATCAGCCGCTGCTGCTCCTGGCGCGCCTCCTCGGTCGTGCGGGCCTGTTGCTGGAGCAGCCGTCCGATGTCCTGGCTCACCGTCTCCAGTCGGCGTCGGGCGCGCCGGGCGGCCCGTGCCGCGTGGACGGCCCAGGTCACCGCGGCGCACAGCACCAGCGCGGCCGCACTGGCCCCCAGAGCGAGGGGGATGCGGACCGAGGCCGGCGCGGCGGTCACCGCGGCGACGACCACGAGGGCCGACACCACCGCGGTCAGCGCGAGGGTCGGAACGAGCGTACGGATGGCAGGTCGATCGCCGGGATGCGTGGGCGCGGTCATCGGTCCGGTCTGGTCCTCGGAGCGGGTAGGGATGTGATTCCGGTGAGGGAGATGTGACGCTCGGTACTGAACTGGCCGTCACTATACGAGAGTTCGTGATCGAAACAGAACAGTTCCGGTCTCCTTGCAGGAAACCGCTGTCAGCGACGGCGACTTGCCGTGTCGTCCCGAGCGTGCACGATCTTACGAAGCGCCTCGCGTGAGCATGTCGGCCACCACGGCCGCGGCCGCCTTCACCAGCGCCGAGTCGGCCTGGGCGGCGGGGTCGGTGTGCGTGGACAGAACGGCGACGACGACCGGGGCGCGGCCCGGCGGCCAGGCGATCGCGACGTCGTTGGCGGTGCCATAGGCGCCCGTTCCGGTTTTGTCGCCGACGGTCCAGTCCGCGGGGAGCCCCGCGCGGATCCGCTCCCCTCCGGTGGTGTTGGCGAGCAGCCAGCCGGTGAGCCGCCGCCGGTCCGCGCCGTCCAGGGCGCTCCCGACGGCCAGCCACGCGTAGCTGGTGCCGATGGCCAGGGGAGTGGTGGTGTCCGTGACCCGTCCGGGCTCCGCCGAGTTCAGCTCCGGCTCCCACCGGTCGAGCCGGGTCACCCGGTCCCCGATCGAACGGCACAGCCGCGTCACCGCCACCGGCCCGCCCAGTTGCTCCAGCAACAGGTTCGCCGCCGTGTTGTCGCTGTACGAGATCGCCGCCGCGCACAACTGGGCGACCGTCATTCCCGCGGCGAGATTCTCGGGCCTGCCCGTGACGGGCGCGCCGCCCGACTTCTCGACATCGCTCGCGTCGTAGTGGACGACCTCGCCGAGCACGTCCTCGTCCAGGTCCCGCAGCACCGCGGAGACCGCGAGCGTCTTGAACACCGAGCACATCGGGAAGAGTTCGCCGCCACGGTGCCGGACCCGGGCCCCCGAGCCGGTGTCCCAGGCGAACACCCCCAGCCGGGCCCCGTGTTCGCGCTCCAGCGCCCGGAATCTGCTCGTGGCGTCGGGCGCCGTGCGGGCGGGCAGTGCGGTGCCCAGGGCCGCGGTCAGCACAACACGGCGCGACGGCTGCTGCATTACCACTCCTTTGCCGAGGTTTCGATGAGGGGGACGTGATCACACGCCTGGGGGTTGCGTCGTGGACGGGTGATAAACCCGACGCCGATATGCGACCAGTAGTAGCTCCCGCATCGTCGCAAATGATCCAAACGTCTATACGATGACGCGTGGAACGGCCGGGGAACGGAGAGCCTCTTCAGGGGCGCAGGGCCGAGGGCCGGGAGCCGGTGTCGAGGGGACGATGCCTTCATGACGGGGAACCGAAGCTGGGGGGCGGCGGCCGCGCGTGCCGTCCGGTTCGTGGGACGCACGCTGCGCGCCGAATGGCACAGCATCGTGGTGGAGCCGGTACGGCAGCTCGTACGGCGCGGTCTCTCCGGGATCGTGCTGGCATTCGTGGCCGCGTTCGGCGTCATCTTCTTCCACGACGTCGCCCAGCACCCCGCCGGCAGAAGGCTGGTGTGGCACCTCGGCGGTGTCACCGCCGACCTCCCCCTGTGGCTGTCCCTGCTGCGCACCCCGGTCTCGCTCTACGTCCCCGCGCTCGACCTCCCGGTGTGGGCCGGCATCACCCAGCTCTTCCTCGCCTTCGCCCTCGCCGAACTCGCCCTCGGCCGCGCCCGGACCCTCGCCGTCGCGTACCTCACCACTCTGGCCGGCACCATGACGGCCCGTGTGATGGTCGCGCTGGGCCCCGGCTGGTGGGGCTTCGGCCTGCCCCCGGAAGCCGGCCGGATCCTCGACACGGGGCCGTCCGCCGCGGTGGTGGGCCTGTTCACCTATCTGGCCGTGGTCCGCCGGGCGCCCGTCGTCTTCGCGCTGACCGGCGGTTCGATGGTGTGGGAGTCCGTCGCCGTTCCGAACCTCGCCGGCCGCGAGCACCTGATCGCGGTGACCGCGGCGATCGTCCTCGGCCTGCTGCACGGCCGCCGGCTGCCGGTCCCGGCCCGGCCGGCCGAACGCCCCGCCGCACGCCTCGAAACCCCGCCGACCCCGCCCCGGTCCGACCCGCCCGTGCCCCGGTCCGACCCGCCGCAGCACCACCCCGTACCGTCGCTCCCGGTCCGCTGAGACTCCCCAACCCCACCGGGTTTCCCGGAACCCATGAGCCACGCGGCCGACCCGCCGAAGTGCTCAACGACGTCAATGTGATGGTTTTCGCACTTCAGCCGGTCCGGGCAACCCCTAATGTTGCGCGGGCTACGGCAGGGCGCGGCTGACACCATGGTGTTCGTCGCCGGCAGGCTGAAGGGATCCAGGGATGTTCCGCAAGGTGCTGGTCGCCAACCGTGGAGAGATCGCCATCCGCGCTTTCCGCGCGGGCTACGAACTGGGCGCGCGTACGGTCGCCGTGTTCCCCCACGAAGACCGCAACTCGCTCCACAGGCTGAAGGCCGACGAGGCCTACGAGATCGGGGAACCCGGCCATCCGGTACGGGCCTACCTCTCCGTCGAGGAGATCGTGGGCGCCGCCCGCCGGGCCGGGGCCGACGCCGTCTACCCGGGCTACGGCTTCCTCTCCGAGAACCCGGAACTCGCCCGTGCCTGCGAGGAGGCGGGCATCACGTTCGTCGGGCCGAGCGCCCAGACGCTGGAGCTGACCGGCAACAAGGCCCGCGCGGTCGCCGCCGCCCGCGCCGCCGGGGTACCGGTGCTCGGCTCCTCGCAGCCCTCCAACG
Source organism: Streptomyces sp. NPDC058683 (assembly GCF_042716195.1). Classification (NCBI taxonomy): domain Bacteria; kingdom Bacillati; phylum Actinomycetota; class Actinomycetes; order Kitasatosporales; family Streptomycetaceae; genus Streptomyces; species Streptomyces sp. NPDC058683. Next base: position 146,908 of record NZ_JBHXSK010000021.1, on the reverse strand, counting down.
ACATCGAGGAACTGGTCCGCGCCGCCGACGAGATCGGCTTCCCGCTGTTCGTGAAGGCCGTCGCCGGCGGCGGTGGCCGCGGGATGCGCCGGGTCGAGGACCCGGCCGCACTGCGCGAGTCCATCGAACAGGCCTCCCGTGAGGCGGCCTCCGCGTTCGGCGACCCGACCGTCTTCCTGGAGAAGGCCGTCGTCGACCCGCGCCACATCGAGGTGCAGATCCTCGCCGACGGCGAGGGCAACGTCATTCACCTCTTCGAGCGGGACTGCTCGCTCCAGCGCCGCCACCAGAAGGTCATCGAGCTGGCCCCCGCGCCCAACCTCGACCCGGAGCTGCGCGACCGCATCTGCGCCGACGCCGTCCGCTTCGCCCGCGAGATCGGCTACCGCAACGCCGGCACCGTCGAGTTCCTCCTCGACCGCCAGGGCAAGCATGTCTTCATCGAGATGAACCCCCGCATCCAGGTCGAGCACACGGTCACCGAGGAGGTCACCGACGTCGACCTGGTCCAGGCCCAGATGCGCATCGCCTCCGGCGAGACCCTGGCCGACCTCGGGCTGTCGCAGGACACGGTGAAGCTGCACGGCGCCGCCCTCCAGTGCCGTATCACCACCGAGGACCCGGCCAACGGCTTCCGCCCCGACACCGGCCGCATCAGCGCCTACCGCTCCCCGGGCGGCTCCGGCATCCGGCTCGACGGCGGCACCACCCACGCCGGTACGGAGATCAGCGCCCACTTCGACTCGATGCTGGTGAAACTCACCTGCCGGGGACGGGACTTCAAGGCCGCCATCGGCCGCGCCCGGCGCGCCGTCGCCGAGTTCCGCATCCGCGGTGTGGCCACCAACATCCCCTTCCTCCAGGCCGTCCTGGACGATCCGGACTTCCAGGCCGGGCGGATCACCACCTCGTTCATCGAGGAGCGCCCGCACCTGCTCACCGCCCGCTCCTCCGCCGACCGCGGCACCAAGCTGCTCACCTACCTGGCCGACGTCACCGTCAACAAGCCGCACGGCGAGCGGCCCCACCTGATCGAGTCGACCACCAAGCTGCCCCCGCTGCCGGCCGGCGAGCCGCCCGCGGGCTCCCGCCAGCGCCTGGTCGAACTCGGCCCGGAGGGCTTCGCCCGCTGGCTGCGCGAGTCGCCCACCATCGGCATCACCGACACCACCTTCCGCGACGCCCACCAGTCCCTGCTCGCCACCCGCGTGCGCACCCGCGACCTGCTCGCCGTCGCCCCGGTGGTCGCCCGCACCCTGCCCGAACTGCTCTCCCTGGAGTGCTGGGGCGGCGCCACCTACGACGTGGCGCTGCGCTTCCTGGCCGAGGACCCCTGGGAGCGGCTGGCCGCCCTGCGCGAGGCCGTCCCCAACATCTGCCTCCAGATGCTGCTGCGCGGCCGCAACACCGTCGGCTACACCCCGTACCCGACCGAGGTGACCGACGCCTTCGTCCAGGAGGCCGCCGCCACAGGCATCGACATCTTCCGCATCTTCGACGCCCTCAACGACGTCGGCCAGATGCGCCCCGCCATCGAGGCGGTACGGGAGACGGGCACCGCGGTGGCCGAGGTCGCCCTCTGCTACACCGCCGACCTGTCCAACCCGGACGAGCGGCTCTACACCCTCGACTACTACCTGCGGCTCGCCGAGCAGATCGTCGAGGCCGGCGCGCACATCATCGCCGTCAAGGACATGGCGGGCCTGCTACGCGCCCCGGCCGCCGCGAAGCTGGTCTCGGCGCTGCGCAGCGAGTTCGACCTGCCCGTCCACCTGCACACCCACGACACGGCGGGCGGCCAGCTGGCCACCTACCTGGCCGCGATCCAGGCGGGCGCGGACGCGGTGGACGGCGCGGTGGCCTCCATGGCCGGTACGACCTCGCAGCCCTCCCTGTCGGCGATCGTGGCCGCGACCGACTACTCGGAGCGTCCCACCGGGCTCGACCTGCGGGCGGTCGAGGACCTGGAGCCGTACTGGGAGAGCGTCCGCAAGGTCTACGCGCCCTTCGAGGCGGGCCTCGCCTCCCCGACCGGCCGCGTGTACCACCACGAGATCCCGGGCGGTCAGCTCTCCAACCTGCGCACCCAGGCCGTGGCGCTCGGCCTCGGCGACCGCTTCGAGGACATCGAGGCGATGTACGAGGCCGCCGACCGGATCCTCGGCAGGCTGGTGAAGGTCACCCCGTCCTCGAAGGTGGTCGGCGACCTGGCCCTGCACCTGGTCGGCGCCGGGGTGAAGCCGGAGGACTTCGAGGCCACCCCTGACAAGTTCGACATCCCGGACTCGGTCATCGGCTTCCTGCGCGGCGAGCTGGGCACCCCGCCCGGCGGCTGGCCCGAGCCGTTCCGCACCAAGGCCCTCCAGGGCCGCGGCGCCGCCAAGCCGGCACCGGAGCTGGGCACCGAGGACCGCGAGGGCCTCGCCAAGGACCGCCGCAGCACCCTGAACCGGCTGCTGTTCCCGGCCCCGACCCGCGAGTTCGAGACGCACCGCGGGACCTACGGCGACACCAGCGTCCTCGACAGCAAGGACTTCTTCTACGGCCTGCGCCCGGGCAAGGAGTACGCGGTCGACCTGGAGCCCGGAGTCCGGCTGCTCATCGAACTCCAGGCCGTCGGCGAGGCCGACGAGCGCGGTCTGCGCACGGTGATGTCCAGCCTCAACGGCCAGCTGCGGCCGATCCAGATCCGCGACCGGGCGGCGGCCTCCGACATCCCGGCCACCGAGAAGGCCGACCGCGCCAACCCCGGCCATGTCGCGGCCCCGTTCGCCGGAGTCGTCACCCTCGCCGTGCAGGAGGGCGCGGAGGTCGAGGCGGGCGCCACGGTGGCCACGATCGAGGCCATGAAGATGGAGGCCACCATCACCGCCCAGAAGGCCGGCCGGATCTCCCGGCTCGCCATCAACCGCATCCAGCAGGTGGAGGGCGGCGACCTGCTGGTCGAGATCGCCTGAGCCGGGTCCCGCGTGAGGGGAGGGCCGGTGGGTCGCCACCGGTCCTCCCCTCGTCGGTCACGAGCGGGCGAAGTGGGCCCGCAGATGCGCCTTCAGCAGGTTCGGGTCGCGCTGGGTGGAGTAGGCGCCGCCCGCCACGAACACGTCACGGCCGTTCACGGCCAGCGAGGTCGGGTTGGACAGGCCGTCCTGGACGGTGAGCACGGTGCTGCGGGCTCCGTCCGGGCGGACCACGACGACCTCGTTGGACGGGTTCAGCGCGGCGAGCACGACGTCCGAGTGCCCGGGGAAGACGAAGTCGTCGACGCCGGTGAGGCCGGTCGCCCGCGTCTCGGTCGCCCCGGCCGAGCCGTCGGCGCGGACCGGGATGCGCAGCAGGGTCCCGCGGTCGCTGTTGGTCACCCAGACCGCGTCCTTGTGCACCTTGATCCCGTTGGCGCCGAAGCCGCTGGCCGGCGCCGGGAGCCCGGTGAGGGCGGTGCCCGTGGCCCAGGCCGTCGGCGTGCCGCCGGCCTGCGGGATGCGCCAGACCCTGCCCAGCGCCGAGTCGGCGGCGTAGAGCACCCCGTGCCGCTCGTCGAGGGCCAGGCCGTTGGGCAGGCCGTCCGACGGCAACTGGGCGATCTGCTCGGGCGTGCCACCGCCCGCCGGGACGCGCCAGACGCCGGTCCTGCCGGTGCCGGTGGCGTAGTTGACGTACAGCGTGCCGTCGTGGGCGCGGGCCAGGCCGAGGGTGAGGGCGCCGCCCACCAGGGACGTGCGGGGGTGTTCCTCGGCGGGCAGGGTCGCCAGCACCCGGACCCGGCGTTCCCGGGTGACCTTGGCGACCTGCCGGGCGGACGCGAAGGTCACGTCGACCGAGCCGCCCCGCTCGGTGACGACGTTCTCGGGCGTCTGCCCGGCGGCCAGATCGAAGTGCGCGATGACGTGCGCATCGGAGACGACCGGCTCGTCGCCCACGGCCGGAGCCGCCGCGAGCAGGCCGATCGCGACCACGGCCGGGGCGACGGCGGCCGGACGGAGAAATCGGGGCATGTGACCTCTTTCGACGGGAGCGCGAGGCTCCGGCGTACCGGTCACACCAACATGACGGTTGTTCGGTCCCGGCCCGGGTCAGCCCCGGCCGGGACGTCGCCCGCCCGGCGCACGGCGTGGCCCCGCTTGCCGCGCAGCCGGGTGACGGTCCCGCTCAGTTCCACAGCGGGTAGTTCATGACCTGCGTGTATCCCTCCGGCTTGGCATCGGCGTAGTTCAGGCTCATCCGCGTGAACTGCTCCACGTTCGGATGCTTCGTCCAGGCCGTCGGCCGGTCGAGCCGTACCGTCACCGGGTACTTGTGGAAGGTGCCGGCCGCGCAGTACGGCTTGCAGTCGTTGACCACGTTCACGCCGTGGCCGACCGCGGTGTCGTCGTTCCACTGGGTCCACCGCAGGCCGGTGAGCAGGCTGTTGCCGTCACCGCAGGCCAGCATGAAGTCGGTCGGCCGGAACCGCTGGTGCCAGAGGCAGTCGACGAGCACGGGGTGCTGGACCGCCGGCGACGCGGCCGGTGTCGGCGGAGTCGCGGAGGCCGTCGTCATGCCCGCCGTGAGCAGCAGGGCCGCTCCGAGTCCGATCGCCGTTCCCACCACTGGTCTGCGCATGGTCGCTCCCACCAGTTCCGCCGTTCTTCCTTCCCTTCGACGCTACGACCGTCCTGCCGGATGTACCACTTGCGCCGGGTTCGCGAGCCCGTTGTCGTCGTAGTCGCCGGAGGGGCGGGAGAAGACCTGGGTGAGCAGGCCGAGTACCAGGAAGACCCAGATGAGGACCTTCGCGGTGGTGCCCAGGAGCAGGGGCCGGGTCGCGGAGCGGACCTCCTCCGCCGTGGCGGCCGGCTGGTCGCCGAACAGCCCCTTGGGATAGACGGGCGTCAGCATGCCGGCGTAGGCGCCGAACCGCATCCGGTAGCGGGCGACCGCCGCCGTCGCCCCGAAGACCGGCTCCGGCAGCCGCCCCAGCACGATCCCGATGATCCAGAAGATCCAGCCGATCGCGAACCAGCCGGCCGCCGCGAAGTTGGCGACGATCCACGCCGGGATCATCAGGATCAGCCGGAACAGCACCGCGAGCCGGTTCAGGGTGGTGGGCCGTAACTCGATCTGCACCGGGTACTCCGGCGCGGTCGGGGCGAACGGCGGATAGCGGTCCACCAGGAGCATGGAGCTGGCCGTGACCCGGGTCTCGTACGCCAGGTACTTGCCCAGGAAACCGGCGATCCCGTCGGGCAGCCGGCCCAGGACGAGTGCCGCGAACCAGCCGGCCACCGTCACGAAGAACGCGGCGATGCCCAGCAGGAACAGAACGATGAACTGCGGGATCAACAGCAGCCAGCGCAGCAGTACCGTCCAGCGGCGTTGCGGCCCGGGTGCCGGGATGTCCAGCACGGGCCGCCACTCGGCGTCGTCCGCCGGGACGGGAGGACGTGGTTCCCAGCTCTGGTTCATGAGTCCTCCCGTCGTCGGGCCGAGGCCCGGATGCACCTCCATCGTGCTGCGGAACCCCCGCCCCCGCCAGGCCCGTGCAGCCGAACTCAGCCGTGATTGACGGTCAGACCGTAGAACGCGACCCGGGCGCCGTTGGTCGTGCTGTCGGAGGACGACTGGTTGTACGAGCCCGCCTTGAAGTACTGCTTGTACGGGTTGAAGGAGGACGGAATGGCGTAGTGGGTCGTAGTGCCGTTGACGGTCAGGTCGATGGTGTTCCCGCCGGAGACGGCGATGGTGTAGGTCCAGGTCTTGCCGATCGACACATGGCCCACGGTGTGCGCGGTCTGGCCGCCGGACGGGGAGTTCTCGGTGCCGAGGACGATGTCGCCGTTGGAGTGGTAGTACAGCTCCAGCAGGGGCTTGGTGGAGGAGCCGCCGGTGCCGAGGTGGATCTGGCCCACGCACACGTTCTTGGTCACCGAGACCACCCGCAGGGTCGCGCTCATCTTGTGGCTGCCGCTCAGCGACCAGTTGGCGGCGCTGCCGTCGCGGTTCATCTCGCGCAGTTCGGAGCGGGCGTAGTTGGAGTTCGGGGTCGTGACGCCTTTCTCGGGCGCCCAGAAGGTCATCGCGCCGTCGCGGGTGTCGGTGTAGAAGTACGCGTCCTGGTAGCCGCTCGCGCCCTGCAGCCGGGACGAGGGGATGGTGGTCGGCGAGCCGGGGGAGCCCACCGGCTCCTGGAGCTGCCATATGGACAGGTCGAAGTTGCCGCCGGGCGCCTTGCTCGGGTCTGCGGCGCCCGCGCTGCCGCCGGTGAGCAGGACGAGGGCGAGGGCGAGGCCCGCGGCGGCCGGAGCCGCGAGCAGCCGGGAACGGTTCACGTGGGGGGTCCTTTCGGAAGAGGACTGCGTCCGGAACTCACCTGACGTTCATGTCCGTGAATCCCGGACGCATCCATAACCTTCGATGACTCGTGAAGTTAAAGGTCCGGACCAATCCCGTCAAGAGGCTCAGCAGGCGCCCTCGTCCTGCCAGGGGCCCCACTCCGAGGCGCCGGGCACCTCGTTCTGGGTCCACCACTTGGCCTTCCAGTTGTGGCTGTTGTACGAGACCTCGTTGCCGGCCGTGTACACCGCCGTCGAACTCCACGCGGTCTTGCAGGAGGTGGGCGTCGGTGTCGGGGTCGGCGTGGGGGTGGGCGTGGTGGTCGGCGGGGTGACCCCGGCGAACTTCACCGAGTACTTGGCGAAGTCCCAGTCGCTCTGCGCCACGCTGGAGCAGGTCCCGGAGGTGGTGCCGTTGTTGTCGGCCGGAGTGCACTGGCGGTCGCGGTTCAGGGACCAGAACGTGAAGCGGTCCATGTGGTGGCTCGTGGCGTAGTCGAGCACCGTCTGGAAGTCGGCCTGGGTGAAGTACTCGCCGGTGTCGCTGCGGCCGTTCATCCCCGAGAAGCCCTCGTGGGCGTAGGCGGTCGCCTGGTCCCAGCCGAAGGTGGACTGCAGGATCGAGTTGAAGTTGGTGAGCGCGCTGGTCTGCGCCGCCGCCCCGCTGAAGCCGCCGTCGAACGGCATGATGGAGAAGTTGTTCGGCGTGAACCCCTGCGACTTCGCCTCCAGCAGCATCTGCTTGCCGAACCAGCCGGTCCCGTCCGCCGTACCCGCGGTGGTGACGGAGACGTACAGGCCCGGGTTGTTCTGCTGGAGGATCTTCGCGGCGCCGATCTCGTTCTTGATCGCCGCGGTGTTCTCGTACTCCGGCTCCTCCAGGTCGAAGTCGATGGCGTGCAGCCCGTACTTGGTGATGACCTGCTGGTAGGCCGCCGCGGTGGAGGCGGCGTCCGCGCAGGTCTGGCCGAGTTTGGTGCCGCCGTAGCCGCCGATCGAGACGGAGACGTCGCCGCCCTTGGCGCGGATGGTGTTGACGACCGACTGGACGGCGGTGTCCGAGGAGACCGCCGCGGTGCCGCCCCAGGTCGGGGAGCAGCCGCCGCCGTTGGGGGCCAGGACGAACGCCAGCTGGAAGGCCTTGAGTCCGGTGGCGTCCATGATGGTGGCCGCGTTCGGCGGGTTGTTGTCCAGTGGCATCAGATAGGGGGCGGCCGCGTACCACTGGTTGCTCAGTGCGGTGGTCGCGCCCGAGGCGTTGCTGGCGACGAGCGCGGTCGTGCCGGCGGCGGCGAGGGTGACGGCGGCCGCCGCGCCCAGACATGCGCGAAGGGGTCTCACTGGTGCCTCCAGGGGGCGGGGGAGGTGGGGTGATGCCTCAGCTTCCGGAGATGTCGCGATCACGTCAAGAGATTGGACTGGACCAAAGTGCACTTTGGACTAGACCATACGAATTCTTTACCTGGAGTGCGGGAGCAGTGTCGGCCGCCCGAATCGCACCTTCACGCCGGGGGACCAGAGCACGCTGACCGGCGGCCCGGCAGGTGCGGGCAGGCCCGCCGCCGCCACCAAGTCGTCCTCCAGATCCAGGAGTTCGGCCCGGTGCAGCGGCCAGGGCGCGTGCTCGGCCGGCTGGTGCAGGGTGCGCCCGTGCCAGGTGGCGTGCAGCCCCCAGCGCGCCGTCAGGAAGTGCTCCAGCGGCGACGGCTCGGCGATCGGCGGCCCGGTCCGTATGGCCGCCCGGCTGGTGGCGGCAAGGCCCCGCCGCCGGCAGGTGTAGGTGATCACTTCGCCCTCACGGCGCAGCCGCATCGAGGACCAGAGGTACGGCAGGCGGAACCCGAGCCGGCCCGCCAGCGCGGGGAGCAGCCGGGCCGCGTCCAGGGATCTGAACACCACCCCGCGCCGGCCCTGCTCGTCCACCGAGTACAGCCGTACGTTCGTCTCGCAGAAGGTCCCCAGGTACGGCAGCCCGGGTCCCGGGCCCAGGCCGACGCCCCGCATCAGGAACGGGACGAGGCCGACGTAGCTGACCCCGTCCAGGGTGTCCGGCCGGGTGCCGGCGGGCAGTAGCCCTGCCACCCGGTCCGGCTCCACCGGCCAGTGCAGAAAGGTGAGTTCGTGCCAGCCCTGCACCTGGGTCGGCCGCCGTACGGGCCGTGGGGCGGAGGCGGTGATCGGCTCTGGTTCCATGGGCAGGGTCTTAGCACGCCAGTGCGAGGCGGCGGTGCGGAGGGTGCGCGCACCGGATGCCGTCCCCGCCCCGCGTGATCAGGACTTTCGGGCCTCTCACCGCGCCCACCTGGGTAAACTGTCGGCGACACACAGGCCTTGAGAAGGAGGAGCCGGGATGCCGTCGCACAGCTCTTCCGCGGCCGGGACCCCGGCCGAGGGCGAGGAGCACGACGAGCCGCCTCCCGTCCGGCAGGCGCTGTCGGACAGCGTGTACGAGAGCGTCAAGGCGATGGTCATGGACCACGAGATCGCCCCGGGCGCCCGCGTCGGCATCGACGCGCTCTCCCGCACCCTCAAGGTCTCGCCCACCCCGGTCCGGGAGGCCCTGGCCCGGCTGGAGTCCGACGGACTGGTCGTCAAGCGCGCCCTGTCCGGATACCGGGCCACGGAGCTGCTCACCCGCCAGGGCCTCACAGAACTCTTCGAGATGCGGCTGCTGTTGGAGCCCAGAGCCGCCGCCCTGGCCGCCGTCAACGCCACCGAGGACCAACTCGACGCCCTCGAAAGGATCGTCGAGGAGATGCAGGCCCAGCCCAGCCCGAACGGCCGGTACGCCTCCTACCGCGACTTCGCCGCGCTCGACCAGCGCTTCCACGAGGCGATCGGACAGGCCGCGCACCGCCCGCTCCTCGTCGACGCGGTGGAACGCCTCCACGCCCACCTGCACATCTTCCGGCTCAGCAACGTGGTCGGCGCCGGTGGCCCGACCGTCGCCGAGCACGAGCGGATCGTCCGGGCCGTACTGCGCCGCAACCCCGAGCGGGCGGCCGAGGCGATGACCGACCACCTCACCCGCAGCATGGAACGCCAGCTCGTCGAGGGCGAGGGCGAAGGCGAGGGCGAGAGTCAGGGCGAGGGCGAGAGTCAGGGCGAGGGCGGGAGCCGGGGCCGGGGCCAGGACGACGGGGAGCCGCCGGCCACCCCGTGACCCCGGCCGCGCCGCGCTTCACGACCCGGGCCGCCCCGCGCCCCCGCGCCTCAGGAGCGCACCGTGTCGTGGGCGTGGATCAGGCGGATGATCCGGCCGCTCATCCGGTCGTAGTCACGGTCGTTGTCGACCTCGCCGCGGACGCGGTGGTCCGTCATGACCACGATCCGGTCGGCGAGGGTGACCATCTCCGCGAGATCGCTGCTGATCAGCAGGATGGGCAGGCCGTCGTGGGCGAGATCCCAGATCAGCTCGTGGAAGGCCCGCTTGGTGCGGACGTCCACGCCGACCGTCGGCTCGTCCACGACGAGCAGCCGGGTGTCGGCGGCCAGCCACTTGGCGAGGCTGACCTTCTGCTGGTTGCCGCCGGAGAGTTCACCGGCGTTCTGCGCGAGCCCGGTGATCCGGATACCGAGCCGGCCGACGAGGTCCTGGGCGACCTCGCGCTCCTCGCGTGCCGAGACGAACCCGAGCGCCTTCGCGAGCCGTTGCCACACCGTCACGGTGATGTTCCGGACGATCGGCTGCTCCAGGAAGACGCCTTCCTCCTTGCGGTTCTCGGTCACGTACCCGATGCCGAACTCGTGCAGCGCCTGCCGCGGCGAGGCGATCCGGGCCGGCCTGCCGTGCACCCGCACCTCGCCGCCGGTGATGCGGTCCAGGCCGAGCACCGCCTTGACCAGCTCGCTCCGCCCGGCGCCGACCAGCCCGTACAGACCGACGATCTCCCCGGGCCGCACCGCCAGGCTGATGTCCCGGTGCCCGCCGGCCGTGGCGACCGCCTCCAGCTCCAGGACCGGCGCGGCGGACCGGTCGACCGTACGCGGGCGCATCTCCGCCGCCGCGTGCGCGCGGCCCACCATCAGGCTCACGATGTCGTCATGGGTGTGGTCGGCCAGCGGTGACGACTCCAGCACCGACCTGCCGTCCCGCAGCACGGTGACGGTGTCGCAGACCGCGAACACCTCCTCCAGCTTGTGACTGACGAACACGACACAGGCACCGCGTTCGGCCAGCCGCCGGATCACCTCGAACAGGCGCTCCGTCTCCTCGGGGGACAGGGAGGCGGTGGGCTCGTCCAGGAGCAGCACCCGGCTCTCGGTGTACAGGGCCTTGGCGATCTCCACCAACTGCTGCTGGGCGACCGACAGTTCGCGCACCGGCCGGTCCGGATCGAGGTCGACGCCCAGCTCGGTCAGGCAGGTGACGGCCGGTTCGGTCATGGCCGCGTAGTCGACCAGTCCGCGGCGCGAGGGCGGCTTCTGCAGGGTGATGTTCTCGGCCACCGAGAAGCCCGGGATCAGGTTGCGTTCCTGGTGGACGACGCCGATGCCGGTGCGGGTCGCCTCCAACGGCGAGCGGAGCTGCACCGGTTCGCCGCACCAGGTGAGGGTGCCGCCGTCGGGGGAGTGCACCCCGGTCAGGACCTTGATGAGGGTGGACTTGCCGGCGCCGTTCTCACCGAGGAGCGCGTGCACACTGCCGGCGGTGAGCCGCAGCCCCACACCGTCCAGCGCGCGGACCCCGGGGAAGACCTTGACCAGGTCGCGGCATTCGAGAAGGACCGTGTTCACCGCGCACCTCCTGGCTGCGGGGACGGCGTGGTCCTCGCCAGCCGGGTCTGGTGCAGGTGCCCGCCGGCGACCGTGCCGAGGACGACCAGGCCGATCAGGAGGTTCACCCAGCTCGGGTCCAGCGAGAACTGGGCGCGTGCCGCGTCGATGAGCCGGGTCACGAAGGCCGCCAGCACGGTCCCGAACACGGCGATGGAGCCGCCGGTCAGCGCGACACCACCGATGATCGGCGCCGCGAAGCTCGGCAGCAGCCAGTCACCGCCGACGCTGCGGTTGACGCCCGGCAGCGAGGCGGTCGCCGTCACGGCGGCCACCCCGACCAGCAGCCCGGACAGCGTGTGCGCGGCCACGATCTGCCGGTCCGTTGAGATACCGGACAGCCGGGCGGCCAGCGGATTGCCGCCGGCGGCCAGCAGCCGCCGTCCCGCGACCGTGCGGTACATGAACCCGCCCAGCAGGACCGCCGCGACGATCGCCGTGACGAAGACGAGCGGGATGTTCAGCGGCGCCGCCGTGCCGAGGTCGCGCAGGGCGGGCGAGTAGCCGTCGACGGTACGGGTGCCGACGAGCCGGTACTGCGCGCCCAGGAGGATCGTCATGGTGGCGAGGGTGACGATGAAGCCGTTGATCTGCGTGGCCACGATGACGAGGCCGGTCACCAGGCCGACGGCCGTCGCCGTCAGCAGGCCCACGAGCACGGCGACCACAGCCGGCACCCCGTGGTCGGCCATCAGGACGCCCGTCAGACAGGCGGTGAAACCGCCCAGGGCGCCCACGGCGAGATTGAGCTGGCCCACGCACAGCGCCACCATCTGGGCGAGGCCGATGAGGATGGGCGTGGCCAGGTACTGGAGGAAGACCCGCACCGAGGGGCCCTCGAAGAAGGAGCCCGACGACGCCACCTCCAGCGCCACCGCTCCTGCCACCACCACGAGCAGCAGCATGGCCGTCGTCGTACGGGAGAACCGGTGCAGCACCGCCGCGGCCCGGCTCCGCTGATCGCGGATCGTGCTCATGTGGAGCGCACCACCTTGCGATAGGAGACCACGGTGCGGATCCGGTCGGCCGACAGGGCCAACAGCAGGATGCAGCCGAGGTAGATGTTCAGGCTTTCCAGGCCGACGCCGAGCAGATCGAGCCCCTTGCGGATCACGCCGACCAGCGCGGTGCCGAGCAGCGTGCCCAGGACGGACACCACCCCGCCGGTGAGCAGGGTGCCGCCGAGCACCGCACCCAGGAAGGACGGCAGCATGAAGTCGTCGCCGATGGAGGCGCGGAACGTGCCCGTCCCGGCGGCGGCCATGAAGCCGGCGAGCGCCGCGAGCAGCCCGGAGAGGGTGTGGGCGAGCAGGACCCGGCGTCCGGTGGGGATCCCGGACAGCTCCGCGGCGGCCGGGTTCGCCCCGGTGAGCAGCAGTTCCCTGCCGATGCGTGTACAGCCGTACAGGAAACCGAGACCGAGCATGGCGAGCACGGTGAACTGGGCCAGCTGCGGGATCGCCGGTGAGCCGCAGATCGGTCCGAGGCAGATGTCGGCGAGGGAGTAGGACCGCAGCGCGTCGATGCCGGCCGGCCGGGTGGTGAAGGCGGCGTCTTCGGTGAGGGCCGAGTACATGAGGGAGACCAGGCCCAGCAGGGCGAAGTCCATCGCCAGCGTGACGACGAAGGAGCTCACCCCGGTCCGGGCGATCAGCCAGCCGGTGACCGCGCCGATCGCCGCACCGGCGGCCAGGCACAGCAACAGCCCGGCCTGCATGGGCAGGTGGAGCCGGTCGTAGCCGAGGCCCGCGAACAAGGCCCCGAACGCGGCCATCCGCCCCACCGCGAGATTCATGTGTCCCACGGACAGGGCGACCATCTGGGCGAGCGCCACCACGGTCAGCGTGGCGACGTCCCGCAGCAGCGGGAAGAGCACCAGGCGCTGGTCGAGGAAGGCGGGGCGCAGCACGCCGAACAGGATGCCGAGCGCGATGACCAGGACCAGTAGGCCGAGCCGCTGGTTGACCCAGAACGGCATGCGGTGACCGACTGTCTTCTCCTGCGGCACGGTGTCCGGTGGGCTGATCGAGGTCGTCATGCCACCCTCCGGTCGTCGAGGGCGTCCCGGTCCCAGTCGATGCCGATGCCCGGCACGTCCGGGGCCACCGCCATGCCGTCGCGGATGGTCAGCTCGGTCCGGGTCACGGCCCGCAGCTGCGGGATGTACTCGACGTACCGGCCGTTGGGCACCGCGGCGGCCAGGCTGACGTGCAGCTCCATCAGGAAGTGCGGGCAGACCATCACGTTGTGGCTCTCCGCCAGGTGGGCGACCTTCAGCCACGGGGTGATGCCGCCGATCCGGGCGGCGTCCACCTGGACGACGGAGGCGGCACCGGCCTCCAGGTAACTCCGGAACTGCGCCAGCGAGTACATGGACTCGCCGACGGCCACGGGTATCCCGGTGGCCCGGGCGAGCCGGGCGTGCCCGCTGATGTCGTCCGCCGGGAGCGGCTCCTCCAGCCAGTAGGGCGCGTACGGCTCCAGCGCGGCCGCCAGCCGGAGCACCGAGGACGCCGTCTGGGACTGGTTGGCGTCGGTCATGATGTGCAGCGCGGGGCCCACGGCCTCGCGCACGGCACCCAGCCGCTCCGCGTCCTCGGCGGGATGCGGCCGGCCCACCTTGATCTTGACGCCCGCCCAGCCGGCCTCCTGGGCCCGCAGGGCGCTCTTCACCAGTTCCTCGGTGCTCAGATGCAGCCAGCCGCCCTCGGTGTCGTAGACCGGGACCTCCTGGCGGTGTCCGCCGGCCAGCCGCCACAGCGGCTCGCCCGCCCGCTTGCAGCGCACGTCCCACAGGGCGGTGTCCACGGCGGCGAGCGCGAGGGAGGTGATGGCCCCGGTGGTGGTGGCCCGGGTCAGCGCGAACAGCCGCTGCCACAGGGCCTCGACGTTGCGGGCGTCCTGCCCGACCAGGGCGGGGAGCAGGTGGTCGCGCAGCAGGGCCAGTACGGAGGTGCCGCCGGTGCCGATCGTGTAGGCGTAGCCGGTGCCCGCGAGACCGTCCGCCGTCTCCAGGTCGACCAGGACCGTCTCCTGTTTGACGAAGGACTGCACCGCGTCGGTACGGTCCGTCTCGACGGCGATGTCGGCCAGCCTGGCGGTCGCGCTCGTGATGAGGGTCATCGATGTCCGTTCTCTGTCGGGGGCGGTCAGCCGCACGCGAGGATCTTGTCGGCGAACTCCTGCTTGAGCTGCGCGGTCTTCGCCTGCCGGGCCTTGTCGTAGTCGGCGACGTTCGCCTTGTCGACGACGAACGAGCCGGAGTCCACCTCCACGCCGGGGTCGCGCACGGTGCACTGCTTCGTCTGGAGCAGGGCCAGGGCCCAGACGCCGATCTCGGCCTGGCCGACCGGGTTCTGCACGACGGTGGCCGTGACCGTGCCCTGCCTGATGCCGCTGAGGATCTTGGCGTCGTCGTCGATGGCGATGACCTTCGCCTTCGACCCGGACGACTTGACGGCGTCGGCGGCGGCGACGGCCGGGTTGTAGGCGGTGGCGACGATGCCGGTGATCTGCGCGCCCTTCGCCGCCATCAGGTCGGACACCGCCTTCTGCGCGGTCCCCAGGTCGGTGTCGATGTCGGTGACGGTCTGCAGGAGCCGCACCTTGCCGCCGGACTCCTTGACCGCGCGGGCGACGCCCTTGATCCGCAACTGGGTGTTGGCGTCCACGTTGTTGCCGGTCAGATGGACCAGGGTGCCCTTGCCGCCCATGGCCTCGATGGCCGCCTTCGTGGCCTTGTAGGCGGCGAGTTCGACGTTCGTGGAGAGGCAGAAGTCGGCCTCGTCCGTGCCGCCCGCCGGACAGGAGCCGAGGGAGGCCACCGGGAAGCCCTGCGACTTGAGGTCCGTGAAGGTCGTGTTGATGTCGGTGGGGGAGACCCCGAACACGCCGAAGGCGTTGTAGCCGCGTGCCGCGAGCGTGGACAGCAGGTTGTTCTGCTTCTGCTGGTCCCATTCGGCCGTCTCGTCGAAGGTGACGGCTCCGAGGCCGTACGTCTTCTTCGCGGCGGCGCCCGCCGCCTTCCAGGGCTGGAAGTAGGGATGGGCGCCCCCGGGCACGAGGGCGACCTCGGTCCGGGAGCCGTCCGCCAACTCGGCACCGCCGCCGGTCCGTTGGGCCGCCGTGGCCTGACCGGCGGCGGGGCCGGGGGCGTTGCGGTAGGTGCAGGCCGCTGTCCCCGCGACGAGCAAGGCCGCCGTGAGAAGCCCGGGCAGGACGGATCTGGTCGGGAAGCGCATCGCCCACCCCTGCGGAATCAGATAGGAAATCGATGCGGAGATCGTGGGTCAGCGAGGCGCGCGCGTCAAGGCTTGTGACAAGAACGGTTCTGATCAGTGGAGATGGGGTCCCGTCTCGGTCCCGAACCGTCCTGCGGATGAGAAATCCTATAGGAAATCGCTTACCCGTTTGATACTCGCCGCCGCCTTGAGATATCTGACAATCCCCCTGTGCAGAACTCTGGCCGCCACCCGCCACCTTGGGCTACCGTCGGTAACACTCGTCGGTAACACCCTGCCGTCCCGGCAGTCTCGGACATGTCTCCCGCACCGCCCGCATCCGTACGGAAGGCACCCCCACCCATGGAGAATCCCAGAGCAGGCGCCGGCACGACCAACGGCGCCGAGCAGTCGTCCCGTTTCACCCGCCGTCAGGTGCTGACGGTGGCCGGCGGCACGCTCGCCGGAATGGCCCTCAGTCAGGCGGGGGCGTTCGCCGCCGAGTCCCAGGACGCGGACGCGATCGTCGTCGGCCACGGCCTCGCCGGCCTGGTCGCCACCGCCGAACTCGCCGCTGCCGGCCGCAAGGTGCTGCTGCTCGACCAGGAACCGGAGGCGAGCCTCGGCGGCCAGGCGTTCTGGTCCTTCGGCGGGCTCTTCTTCGTCGACTCCGACGAACAGCGGCTGATGGGCGTCAAGGACTCCCATGACCTCGCCTGGCAGGACTGGCTCGGCACGGCCGGCTTCGACCGGGACGTCGACGACCCGAAGGGCCAGGACTACTGGGCCTACAAGTGGGCCGAGTCGTATGTGGACTTCGCCTCCGGCGAGAAGCGCTCCTGGCTCTCGGGCCTCGGCGTGCAGTGGTTCCCGATCGTGGGCTGGGCCGAGCGCGGCGGCGGCCTCGCCGACGGCCACGGCAACTCGGTGCCCCGCTTCCATGTCACCTGGGGCACCGGCCCGGCTGTCGTCGAGCCGTTCGAGAAGAAGGTGCGGGCGGCGGTCACCGCAGGCAAGGTGACCTTCAAGTTCCGCCACCGGGTGGACGGGTTGGTGACCACCGCGGGTGCCGTGACCGGCGTGCGGGGCGCGATCCTGGAGCCCAGCAGCGCGGCGCGGGGCACCCCGAGCAGTCGTACCGTCGTCGGCGACTTCGAACTGCGCGCCCCGGTCGTGGTGGTCACCTCGGGCGGCATCGGCGCCAACCACGACCTCGTACGGCAGAACTGGCCGGCCCGGCTCGGCACCCCGCCCAAGTTCATGGTGACCGGGGTCCCCGCGCATGTGGACGGCCGGATGCTGGCCATCACCCAGCAGGCGGGCGGCCGGATCGTCAACCCCGACCGGATGTGGCACTACACCGAGGGCCTGCGCAACTACGCCCCGATCTGGCCGAACCACGGCATCCGCATCCTGCCCGGCCCGTCCTCGATGTGGTTCGACGCGAAGGGCCGGCGCTTCAACACCCCCGACGTGCCTGGATACGACACCCTGCACACGCTGGGGTCGATCACCGCCTCCGGCTACGACTACTCCTGGTTCGTCACCACCCAGAAGATCATCGCCAAGGAGTTCGCGCTCTCCGGCTCGGAGCAGAACCCCGACCTGACCAACAAGAACGTCTGGCAGCTGCTGTCCCGGATCTGGCAGACCCCGGAGCCCATCGAGAAGTTCAAGAACAACGGCGTCGACTTCGTGGTCGCCGACAACCTCACCGACCTCGTCACCGGCATGAACAAGCTGACCGGCGACAACCTCATCGACCTCGCCGACCTCAAACGGCAGATCGAGGCCCGCGACCGCGAGATCGACAACCCGTACACCAAGGACGTCCAGGTCCAGGGCATCCGCAACGCCCTGAGCTACATCGGCGACTCCCTCAGCCGTACGGCGTCGATCCACCGGATCCTGGACTCCAGCGCCGGCCCGCTGATCGCCGTCCGGCTCAACATCCTCACCCGCAAGACCCTGGGCGGCCTCCAGACCGACCTCTCCGGACGCGTCCTGAACAGCGACGGCTCCCCGGTCGCCGGTCTGTACGCCGCCGGTGAGGTCGCCGGCTTCGGCGGCGGCGGGGTGCACGGATACCGCTCGCTGGAGGGCACCTTCCTCGGCGGTTGCCTCTTCTCGGGCCGGCAGGCGGGCCGGGCGGCGGCCGCGGCGACGGCGACCTGACGGAAAGGGCCGGGAAAGTCCGAGTCACCCCACCCCCATCCCGCCGTGACAGTGGCACCCTTGACAGCGTGCGTACTGTTTCGCGACGTTTGAGCGACACCTCCGGACCGGCGACCTGGTCGCCGGTCGCGGACGGAAGGTGTACGGCGGGGAACAGGAGCTGTTCGTAGCAACGGCAGAACGCGGAATCCGCGTTATGGGGGGGGAGCGGTCGCCATGCGATCCAGAGGTCAGTGCAGAGGCCCGTCCGGGAGTCGGTCCCGGAGTCATGCGCCACACACCTCGTCAACCGAAGGGCGGTTGATCTGAGGTGGACATCACGATCCACAGACCCGGCGAGCTGACCCAGTCGCTCCGCCGGGCCTGGCATCACGCGATGGACGAGTCACCGGAGTACGCCAATCCCTTTCTGGCCCCGGAGTTCACGATCGGTGTCGGCAGACACCGCGGGGGCGTACGGGTGGCGGTCCTGCGCGACGCCGGCGAACCCGTCGGCTTCTTCCCGTACGAGCGCAACGCCTTCGGCGTGGGCCGGGCCGTCGGTCTCGGCCTCTCCGACTGCCAGGCACTGGTGCACCGGCCCGGAGTCACCTGGGACGCCCAGGAGTTGCTGAGCGCGTGCGGCATGTCCATCTTCGAGTTCGACCATCTGGTCCACGAGCAGAGACCGTTCGCCGGTCATGTCACCGGGACCTTCGCCTCGCCGGTGATCGACGTCAAACCCGGCGACGGCGGTTACCCCGAGTGGCTCCGCGCGACCTACCCGGGCCTGGCGAAGACTACGCTGAAGAAGGAACGGCGCCTCGGCCGCGACATCGGCGACCTGCGCTTCGAGTTCGACGAGCGCGACCCGGCGGCCCTGCGCACCCTGATGCGCTGGAAGTCCGCCCAGTACCGGCGGACCGGACGCATGGACCGCTTCGCCCGCCCCTGGATCGTCGACCTCGTGGACCATCTCTTCCACGTCCGCGAGGAACACTTCACCGGCGTGCTGTCCGTGCTCTACGCGGGCGACCGCCCGGTGGCCGCGCACTTCGGGCCGCGCTCGGGCACCGTACTGGCCGCCTGGTTCACCGCCTACGACCCCGAACTGCACTACTACTCACCCGGGTTGATGATGCATCTGCGCACCGCCGAGGGCGCGGCGCGCAGCGGTGTGACCCTCGTCGACCTCGGGCGCGGTGACAAGGAGTACAAGGACTGGCTCAAGACCCGCGAACTGCGGGTGGGCGAGGGATTCGTCACCCGCACCCACCCGGTGGCCGCGGCGCACCGCCTGTGGCGCCGCCCGGTCCGCGGCCTGCGCAACACCGTCCTCGCCCATCCCCGTCTGCGCGACCCGGCGGACCGGCTGCTCAAGACGGTCGGCACCCTGCGCGCCTCGCGCCGCCCCGACGGGCTCCGCAAGGGGTGAACCCACCGTCCTGACCACACGCGCCCCGCCCGCCGGGCCGTCCCGTGGTCAGGACGGCGACGGCCGGCCGCGCCCGGCCGTCGCCGGTGCGGCCGACCTCTTGCCCGCCATTCGCATTATGATCCTGTAAAGGTAAAAATCTGGGGGTTTGCCCTGGAAGGGCTGCCGCCTCGGCCGGAGTGATCCATGCCCCGCAACCGCTCAATGGACGACGACGAGCTGCTGGTCAGGCTCAGGTCGCTCACCGCCCAGGCACGCGAGCGGGCCGAGTACCAGCGCTCCCAGGTCGAGCTGGCCATCGCACTCCAGCGCGGCATGCTGCCCCGCGACCTGCCCGACACCCCCCGCTTCCACCTGGCCGTCCGGTACGCGCCCGCCACCTACGGGCTGAACGTGGGCGGTGACTGGTACGACGCCTTCACGCTGCCCGACGGCCGCATAGGCCTGTCCATCGGCGACGTCCAGGGCCACAACATCGAGGCGGCCGCCTTCATGGGCCAGGTCAGGGCGGGGCTGCGGGCGCTCGCCTCGGTGACCAGCGAGCCGGGCGAACTGCTCGCCCGGACGAACGACCTGCTGGTCTCCCTGGGCAACGACCTCTTCGCCACCTGCACGTTCATGCGGCTCGACCCGGAGACCGGGGTCCTGGAGAGCGCCCGGGCCGGCCACATCCCGTTCGTCTGGGCCACCGCCGACGGAAAGTCCGGGGTCGGCGAGGACGACGGCGGGCCGCCGCTGGGCATCGAACCGGGCATCGAGTACCCGGTGTCCCGGTTCCGGCTCACCACCGGGGGCATGTTCGTACTGCTCACGGACGGGGTGGTGGAAGGGCCGTCGATGAGCATCGAGGAGGGGCTCGACCAGGTGGTGCGGCTCGCCGGTATCGCCGCCGTCGCCGGTCTTGACGCGCACTCCCTGGCCGCCGCCGTGATCAAGGGCGCGGAACAGGTGGGCCACGAGGACGACGCGGCGGTCCTGGTCGTGGGCCACGACGGCCTGGACCGCATCCCGTGACGACCGCCGACCTCGCGCCCTGCCGGCACAGCCACCACCCGCCATGTCGGCCGTAGACGGCTCCCGCCTCGCCGACCTGGGCGGATCGGTGTCTGATGGCTGCTGTGGTGGGTATCCAGGAACAGCGCCGGCCGGCCGTCTTCGCCCTCCGGACGCTGGCCGTCGCCACCTGCTACTACGCGGCAGGGCGGCTTGGCCTGCTGTGCCGGCTCACCGTCGAGGGCGCCGTCTTCACCCCCATCTATCCGCCGACCGGAGTCGCGCTGGCCTGTCTGCTGGTCTTCGGCCTGGGCTGCTGGCCGGGCGTCACGCTCGGCGCCTTCTTCCTCGTGCTGTCGCTCGGCACGCCCGGACCCGACGTCCTGGGTGTCCTCCTCGGCAACACGGCCGGGCCGGTGTGTGCCTACCTGATGCTGCGCCGGGTCGGCTTCCGCACCGACCTGGGGCGGCTCCGGGACGGCTTCGCCCTGGTGTTCCTCGGGGCGCTCGCCGCCATGATGATCAGCTCCACCGTCGACGTGGTCACGCTGATCCTCGCCGGCAAGCTCGCCGCGACCCACTTCTGGCCCATCTGGCTGGCGTGGTGGGTCGGCGACGCGATGGGAGTTCTGATCGTCACCCCGGTCCTGCTGGTGCTGTTCGAAGCCCGCGGGCTTCCGTCCCTGGCCCGCTGGAAGGAGGCGCTGGCTCTCACGGTCGTCGCAGCCGTCCTGGTCCCGGTGGCCACGCGCAGCTCCATGAGCGCGCTCTTCCTCGTCTACCCGCTGCTGATCTGGGCCGCGCTGCGGTTCCGGCTGGCGGGAAGCATGCTGTGCGCCCTGTTCGCATCGGTGATGGCCGCGGTCGCCGCGACGCAGGGCGTGGGTGCGTTCGCCCGGCTGTCCCCCGTCGAGGTGATGCTGAAGCTCCAGCTGTTCAACGGTGCGCTGGCGCTGACCGCGCTGTTGCTGTCGGCCGTGATCACCGAGCAGCACAACACCCGGCTGTCCGTCGAGGAGGCCTGCCAGGAACTGGCCGAGGCCCTGGAACACCTCAGCGCCCACGAGCACCCGGGCGGCCGCGCCCCGCCGGAGGCCGAGGAACTCCGGCGCGCACGAGACGAACGGTGACCGGACGGTCGCCCGGTCACCGTTCACGTGTTGGGGGCCGTTGTCAGACGGTGCCGCTGGCCGTGATCTCGACCTTGGCCTTCGGCGCACCGCTGGAGCTGCCGAAGCCCTCGATCTTGTCGACGATGTCCGAGCCCTCGACGACCTCGCCGAAGACCACGTGCTTGCCGTCCAGCCACGGCGTCAGCACGGTGGTGACGAAGAACTGCGAGCCGTTGGTGTGCGGGCCCGCGTTGGCCATGCTGAGCAGGTACGGCCGGTCGTGCTTGAGCTGGAAGTTCTCGTCCTGGAACTTCTCGCCGTAGATGCTCTTGCCGCCGGTGCCGTCACCGCGGGTGAAGTCACCGCCCTGGAGCATGAACTGGGGGATGACCCGGTGGAACCCCGAACCGGCGTAGCCGAAGCCGTTCTGCCCGGTGGCGAGCTCACGGAAGTTGCGGGCCGTCTTCGGGACCACGTCGTCGAACAGGTTGAACACGATCCGGCCGGCCGGCTCGTTGTTGATCGAGATGTCGAAGTAAACGTTGTCGCTCATGCAGGTCAACCTATCGCGAACCGTCCCCCGGTCCCTCCCATGGGTGCGGACGGACCGGGGTGTCGGGCCGCCGAAGCCGCCCGGGCGCAGGCCGGCGGCCGCGGAGGCCGCCGCCCACCAGCTCCTAGTACCGCTTGCCCAGCCGCTCCAGCACGGCCTGGGCCATGGCCGCCTCGCCCTTGGCGTTGGGGTGGGCGGGAGCCGCCGGTGAGGTCGGCTGGAGGGGCTCGATCCAGCGGTCGGCGGGGGCCTTGCACATGTCGTGGCCGACGGTCGGGCCGTAGGTGTCCACGTACCGGGCGCCGTTCCACGCGGCGACCGCGCGCAGCATGAGGTTCAGCCGCTTGCCGACGTCCCGGAGGTAGGGGAAGTCCTTGGCGGCGAAGGGCACCGTCGGATAGCAGCCGCTGCCGTCGTCGGGCAGCAGGTCGGGGTAGCCGACGACCAGGATCCGGGCGTGCGGGGCGCGGGCGTGCACAGCCCGCAGCACCTTGTCGACCTTGGGCGCGGTCTGCGCGATCCTGACCGTCAGCTGGTCGGTGCCGGAGGCGTTGTAGTACCGCTGGCAGGGGTTGCCCGTCAGGTCCGTGGCGCTGAGCGTCGCGCAGGTGCCGATGATGGAGCTGAACCCGATGTCGTTGCCGCCGATCTGGACGGTCACCAGGTCGGTGTCCCGCCGGACGGCGTCGAGCTGCGGGCCGTTGGTGCCCTGCGCCTTCCACATCTCCGCGGTCGTCGCACCGCCGCAGCTCACGTCCTTGAACGCGCTGACGTGCCGCGCCGCCGCCACCAGCGAGGGGTAGTTGTGGTCGGAGCGGGCGCAGTTCGCGTCGACCTGCGTCGGGATCACGGGGCCCGAGGTGTAGGAGTCGCCGAGCGCCGCATAGCTCGTACCGCGGTCGTGGCCGCCGTGGTGGCCGCCGCCGTGCGCCGCGGCCGGTGTCGTGGACGCGGCCACCAGGGCGCAGCCGCCCAGCGCCGCCGCCACGGTCACCTTCCGCCGGTGCCGTCTCGCCGAACCGTCGGACGAGGTGCCGTACGCCATGGAGATCCCCCCTGGAACCAGGACGCGCGCGGAACCGGTCCCGACGGGCGGCCCGCACGCGTGTGTGTCGGGGGTCTGTATACCGCCCGGTAGGAGTCCGGAGCCAGAGGTCGGACGCAATGAACTGGATCGAGTAACTCGCCCTGCCCGTAAGGGCATCGGGTGTGGCCGGTGGCCTGGTGTCGCCCTGCGCGATTGAACTGGGAAACCGATCGGTTTACGATGGCCGCAGCTGCCGGAAACCGATCGGTTTCCGGGCTCTGTCCCAAGTCTGGAGTGTGAGTGTCATGACCTCGATCAAGGACTCCGTCGTCCTCGTCACCGGTGGCAGCCGGGGCCTCGGAAAAGCGCTGGTGGAGGAGTTGTACGCGCGCGGCGCCGGCAAGGTCTACGCCACCGCCCGCGACCCGCGCTCCGTCACCCACCCCGACGCGGTGGCGCTGGCGCTGGAGGTGACCGACCCCGACTCCGTGGCCGCGGTCGCCGAGCAGGCCCAGGACGTCACCATCCTGGTCAACAACGCGGGGGTCGCCACCGGCACCCGCTTCCTGACCTCCTCGCTCGACGACATCCGTCACGAGTTCGAGACCAACTTCTACGGGCCGCTGCTGCTCACCCGCGCCTTCGTCCCGCTGATCGAGCGCAACGGCGGCGGCCACCTCCTGAACGTCCACTCGGTGCTGTCCTGGTTCGCCGAAGGCGGCGCCTACAGCGCCTCCAAGTCGGCCTTCTGGTCGCAGACCAACAGCCTGCGCCTGGCGCTCCAGCCGCGGGGCATCGGCGTCACCGGCCTGCACATGGGCTATGTCGACACCGACATGGCGGCCCACGTCGACGCGCCCAAGGCGAAGGCGCAGGACGTCGCCGCGGCCGCTCTCGACGGCGTCGAGTCGGACGCCTTCGAGGTGCTCGCCGACGACCTCACCCGGTGGGCCAAGGGCGCCCTGGCCGGCGACCCCGCCGCCATGTACCGGGAACTCGCCGCCCGGTGACCCGGTCCCCCTGACCGCCTGTCGGCCTCCCTCCGCCCGGTCGCGGAGGGCCGGCCGGCGAAAATTCCGGTGCCGAAGGGTTGTCGCCCGGTTGCCTCATCACTTAAATCAAATCCTGAACTAAGCACGGAGGCGCGCCCGTCGGGCGCGTCCCGTGCCCATCTCAGGGAGCCGCTGATGAGACTGAGATCCTTGGGCGTAGCGCTCGCCGCCATGGCGGCGCTGCTCGCCCTGCCCACCGTGCACGCGCCGGCGGCCCAGGCCGCCGACGCCCCCTTGTCCCAGGGGAAGACGGCCACCGCCTCCTCCGAGGAGAACGGCGGGACCGTCGCGGCGAACGCGGTCGACGGCAACACCGGCACCCGCTGGTCGTCCGCCTTCACCGACGACCAGTGGCTCCAGGTCGACCTCGGCGCCACCGCCACGGTCAGCCAGGTGGTCCTCAACTGGGAGACCGCCTACGGCAAGGACTACAAGCTCCAGATCTCCACGAACGGCAGCAGCTGGACCGACCTCACGTCGGTCACCGGCGGGGACGGCGGCACCGACACCCTCGCCGTCTCCGGCCAGGGCCGTTACGTCCGGATGCAGGGCGTGCACCGTGCCACCCAGTACGGCTACTCGCTCTGGGAGTTCCAGGTCTTCGGCACCACCACCGGCACGCCCCCGGTCCAGGGCGGCGGCGACCTCGGCCCGAACGTGATCGTCGTGGACCCGTCCACGCCGAACCTCCAGCAGAAGTTCGACTCCGTCTTCGCCCAGCAGGAGTCGGCCCAGTTCGGCACCGGCCGGTACCAGTTCCTGCTCAAGCCGGGCACCTACAACGGCATCAACGCCCAGATCGGCTTCTACACCTCGATCTCCGGTCTCGGCCTCAACCCCGACGACACCCAGATCAACGGTGATGTCACCGTCGACGCCGGCTGGTTCAACGGCAACGCCACGCAGAACTTCTGGCGTTCGGCGGAGAACCTCGCCATCACGCCGTCGAACGGGACGGACCGCTGGGCCGTGGCTCAGGCGGCCCCCTTCCGTCGTATCCACGTCAAGGGCGGCCTCAACCTGGCCCCGAACGGCTACGGTTGGGCCTCCGGCGGGTACATCGCCGACTCGAAGATCGACGGCACGGTGGGCCCGTACTCCCAGCAGCAGTGGTACACCCGGGACAGCTCGGTCGGCGGCTGGACCAACGGCGTCTGGAACATGACCTTCTCCGGCGTCCAGGGCGCGCCCGCGACCAACTTCGACTCTGGCCCGTACACCACGCTCGACACCACCCCGGTCTCGCGGGAGAAGCCGTTCCTGTACCTGGACGGCAGCACCTACAAGGTCTTCGTCCCGGCCAAGCGCACCAACGCCCGGGGCGTCTCCTGGCCGGCCAACGCGGGCACCTCGCTCCCGCTGGACCAGTTCTACGTCGTCAAGGCCGGCGCCACCGCCGCCACCATCAACCAGGCCCTCGCCCAGGGCCTCAACCTGCTCTTCACCCCGGGCGTCTACCACCTCGACCAGACCATCAACGTCACCCGCGCCAACACCGTGGTACTCGGCCTGGGGCTGGCCACCCTGGTCCCGGACAACGGCGTCGACGCCATGCACGTCGCCGACGTCGACGGCGTGAAGCTCGCCGGGTTCCTCATCGACGCGGGCGCCGCCAACTCCGACACCCTGCTGCGCATCGGCGACGCCGGCTCCACCGCCGACCACTCCGCCAACCCCACCACCATGCAGGACGTGTTCGTGCGCATCGGCGGTGCCGGACCCGGCCTCGCCACCAACTCCGTCGTGGTCAACAGCAACAACGTGGTCATCGACCACACCTGGATCTGGCGCGCCGACCACGGCAGCGGGGTCGGCTGGGACACCAACCGCGCCGACTACGGCCTCAGGGTCAACGGCAACGACGTCCTTGCCACCGGCCTGTTCGTCGAGCACTTCAACAAGTACGACGTCTACTGGAACGGTGAGAGAGGGCGCACGATCTTCTTCCAGAACGAGAAGGCCTACGACGCCCCCAACGCCGCTTCCATCACCCACGACGGCGTCGTCGGCTACGCGGCCTACAAGGTCGCCGACACCGTGACCAACCATGAGGCATGGGGTCTTGGCAGCTACTGCAACTACACGGCCGATCCGTCGATCGTGCAGTCCAACGGCTTCCAGGTGCCGACCGGTTCGGGGATCAAGATGCACGACCTCCTGGTGATCTCCCTGGGCGGCATGGGCCAGTACGCCCACGTCGTCAACACCACCGGATCGCCGACCTCGGGGACCAGCACGACCCCCTCCAAGGTGACGCAGTTCCCGTAGCCGGCTAGGCCGTCGTCCGCCGGGCCGGGCGCCGCCGCAGCAGTAGCCGTCGTGCGGGCCGCTCCACGCCCTCGTAGAGGAGCCAGGACAGGCCAAGCGACACGGCGAACGCGACGGTGGCCGCGGCCGCCCCGGTGAGCAGGCCGAAGCGCGGGCGGGTGCCGAGCAGGTGGGTGCCCGTCCGCAGCACCAGCAGATGGACCATGTAGAACGCGAACGACAGCTCGCCGAGGCGCACCAGCCACCGGCGGCGCCACAGCGAGGGCAGCCCGCGCAGGTCCGCGAGGGCGGCCGCCGGGATGAGCAGTGCGAAACCCATGATGGTGCAGGCGGTGGCCGCGTACTCGTCGGTGACCTGCGGGACCAGGAAGTAGCCGATGATCGCCAGCGCGAGCGAGGCCTCCAGGCCGGGGCCGCGCCAGCGGCCGAGCAGCACCAGCCGTGCGGTGGCCGCGCCGAGCACGAACTCGGGCAGCCGGGCCGCCGGGAAGGAGCTGATCGGCTGGTCCCACCAGTGGTGGGAGTCCGTCCAGGCCAGCACCAGCACCGCGAGCACGGCCAGCCCGGCCAGCAGCCTGGCGCCCCGCGTGTCCAGCCTGCGCAGCACCAGCGCAAGCAGCGGGAACGCGGCGTAGAAGAAGGCCTCGCAGGCCAGCGACCAGCTGACCGGGTCCAGCGTCTGCCACCACGGCCGCCACCAGGCGTGCACCAGGAAGACATCGGCCAGGCCCTGCGGCAGGGTCGGCTTCGGCTGGCGGGGCAGCGTGAGGGCCATCAGCAGTGCGATGGCGAGGGTCACCAGGTGCACCGGATAGACCCGGGCGACGCGCCGCCACCAGAAACGCCCTGCCCGGTCGCCCGGCCGCGCGGACCACATCAGCACGAACCCGGACAGCACGAAGAAGAACGACACCCCTGAGGCGCCGGCCTCGAATCCCCAGGACATGAAGCGGGCGCCGGTGCCGCCGAAGTAACGGAAGTTGTGCACGTGCAGTCCGAAGACCAGCAGTGCCGCCATCCATCTCAGCCCGGTGAGGGACGGCAGCGAGGGGGCGGGGGCGGACGGCTGGGTACGGGAGGGTGGCGCGGCGGCCGGAGCGGTCGAAGGGGCCGTGGTCGCCGTCGTCATCAAGTCACCTGCCGGAGGGTTCGCGCGTGGAGCATGAAACGGAACGTTGCCCGTTCCGCACCTTTCATTCCGGCCTCGCGCGAAACATCACACCAACGCCGAGCAGCGGCCTCGGCCGAATGGGCCGCGACGGCCGGACGGGCGGGTGCGACCCTACCCGGATGGCCGACAGGGACCGCGGCCCTCGCGGGGCGCCGCACCCCCCGCCCTGACGCTCTGGACCGCGCGTTCGCAGTACAGGCGGCGCGCCGAAACACGGGGGCACGAACGGGTGATGCGGCCCTGCGTCGTGTTGACGTCGCTACGACGGGGAGGGTGTGGCGTCGGTGCTCCGCCGGTCCTCGGAGGGCGCGACCCGCGCCGCCGAGGGAGCCGTCGACGCTCCACGGGTGGGGACCTGCGTGGAGCGGCTCTGCCCGGGCGCGGTGCTGGGGCTCGGTGTGGGGCTGGCGGGTGCGTGGGTCGCCGGAGGGCGGTGCGGGGCGGTGGGACTGACGGCCGGCGGCGCGAGGGGGACCCGTGGGGACACCGGCGTCGAGGGCGACGTCAGACGCAGCGGCAGGGCGACCAGGAGGGCGACGGCGCAGGTCACTCCCGCGCCGGCGGCCGCACGCACCAGCCGGCGGCGGCCGGCGGCCCGCCGGATCTCCTCGTACCGGCCCGGGGGCGGGCCCAGATAGGCGGCCGGAGGCCGCATGACGACGGTGAGGGGATCGTCGGGGCCGTCGAACTCCGGCTCCTCGTCAAAGCGTGTGGTCAAGGCTTCTCCTCAGATGGACGCGGAGCAGTTCCCGGGCCGCGTGCAGATCGGCCTTGACGGTTCCTTCCTTGCGCCCGGTCAGCGCGGACACCTCCCGGATCGGCATGTCAGCGTAGTAGTGCAGCAGGATCGGGACGCGCAGTCGCTCCGGCAGCGACTGCACCAGCAGCCGTACCGAGGGGTCCGCCTGCTCGGGGTGCGGGCGGGTCGCGGCCTCCGAGCCGACGCGGCGCACGGTCCGGCGCTCGCGTTCCAGCTTGCGCCAGTGGTCCCGGACGAGATTGGCCGCGGTGACGTAGAGGAAGCCGCGCGGCTCCTCCACCGACGTCCACCGGGCCCACAGCCGGGTGAACGCCTCCGAGGCGATCTCGTGCGCCGTCTCGTCGTCGTCGACCAGACGGCGGCACCAGCCGGCCAGGCGCGGATACAGGGCCGCGAACAGCTCGGACGCCGCCTTGTCACGGGACCGTTTCAACGTTCTCCAGGGTCGAAGGGCTCGTCGGGGACGTGGGGGAGGATGCGGAACCGGTTCGGTACGTTCCACCGGTCCCGCATCCGTGTCCGCCGGGTCAGGCTGTCGTGCCGGTCAGCGTGGCGAAGACGATCACGTTGTCGAGGTAGCCGTCGCCGCCCCGCGGGCCGCCGCAGGTGATCAGCCGCAGCTCCGGGCGGTCCACGTCCCCGTACACGTCCTCGGTCGGGAACTCGGCCTTGGCGACCGTACGCACCTCGTCGACGGTGAACACCGCCGACCGGCCGTTCTCCAGACGCGCCACGGCCTGCTCGCCCCGGCGCAGCTCGGCGAGCCGGCGGAAGACGCCGTCACCGTAAGTGCCGACCGTGACATGGCCGAGGATCACCGACGGGCCGACCTGCCCCGGGGTGGGGGAGTGGCGGTACCAGCCGGCCCGGTCGTGCGCGGTGATCGGCGGCACCTGCACGGTGCCGTCGGCCGCCAGACCCAGCCGCAGCAGCGGGGTGTCGACGCCGATCGCCGGGATGCGCAGCCGGACCGGCACGGAACGCCCGAGCGCGGTCGGCGTGGCGGACGGCGAGGGCGCCGATGGCTGCTCGCGGCGGACGGTGGTGGCCGTCGAGTGGGCCGCCTGGCCCGCACAGCCCGCCAGCAGCGAGGCCGTCGCGGCGGTGACGAAGGCGCGCCTGGAGAGCGAGGTCATGCCCCGGTCGCCCGGCGGCGACGCACGGCGAACACCACGGCGCCCGCGGTGAGCGCCGCCGCGGCGCCGCCGCCGATCAGGGCGCTCTCGGTACCGGAGTCCGAGGACGGCTCCGCCACCCCGGTGTCGGGCGCGCCCGCGGGCACGGCCGCGACCTGGCCGCTGTCCCGGGTCGGTGCGGGGGTCGAGGCCCGGGTGGGCTCGGCGGACCGCGCCTGGGACGGGACGGCGGAGGGTTCCGCGGAGGGGGCGGCGGACGGTGCCACGGTCGGGACCGGGCTCGGGCTGGTGCCGTCGGCGAACGCGGGCACGGTGCCGGCCAGGACGGCCGTGCAGGCGAGTGCCGTGGCGGTCAGGACAGTTCGGCGCATGGAGACGCTCTCTTTCGTCGGCCCGCGGTGGTCAGGGCGGGCTGAGTAACGGATCGAGCGGAGAGACGACCGGGCACCGGGACAGGTTGTAAAGAGATGGCAAAGTCCCCGGAAGGGTGGTGGTCGAGGGGCGGGAGTTGTCCGCTTCGGCACCAAACTTGAACGGTTTGTTTTCTTGAATCACTCGTGTTTATGAGGATAGGTTGGCGCCATGACCGCATCCCAGCCCCCGACCACCGCCGACGAGCTGCGTGGTGCCGGCCTGCGGGTGACGGCCGCCCGTGTCGCGCTGCTGGAGACCGTTCGCAACGGCGATCATCTCGACGTCGAAGGGGTCGCCTCGGGCGTCCGCGAGCGCGTGGGCCACATATCGCTTCAAGCCGTGTACGACGCGCTGCACGCGCTCACCACGGCAGGACTCGTACGCCGTATCGAACCGGCCGGCAGCCCGGCCCGGTTCGAGGGGCGTGTCGGCGACAACCACCACCACGTCCTGTGCCGGTCGTGCGGTGCCGTCGCCGACGTCGACTGCGCGGTCGGCGACGCCCCGTGCCTGACCGCCTCGGACGACCACGGCTTCGCCATCGACGAGGCCGAGGTCATCTACTGGGGCCTGTGCCCCGCCTGCTCCACCGTCAGTAATTCCTGAGTACGTTGATCTGCCCCTTCCGGAAGGATTTCCCCCATGTCGGAGACCCAGGAGAACGCCGCGGGCAAGTGCCCGGTCGCGCACGACCGTGCCCCGCACCCCACCCAGGGCGGCGGCAACCGCCAGTGGTGGCCCGAGGGCCTCAACCTGAAGATCCTCGCCAAGAACCCCGCCGTCGCGAACCCGCTCGACGAGGGCTTCGACTACGCCGAGGCGTTCCAGGGTCTTGATCTCGCGGCCGTGAAACGGGACATCGCGGAGGTGCTCACCGCTTCGCAGGACTGGTGGCCGGCAGACTTCGGCAACTACGGCCCGCTGATGATCCGGATGGCCTGGCACAGCGCGGGCACCTACCGCATCTCCGACGGCCGCGGCGGCGCCGGCGCCGGCCAGCAGCGCTTCGCCCCGCTCAACAGCTGGCCGGACAACGGCAACCTGGACAAGGCCCGCCGCCTGCTGTGGCCGGTCAAGAAGAAGTACGGCCAGGCCATCTCCTGGGCCGACCTGATGATCCTCACCGGCAACGTGGCCCTGGAGTCGATGGGCTTCGAGACCTTCGGCTTCGGCGGCGGCCGCGAGGACGTCTGGGAGCCGGAGGAGGACGTCTACTGGGGTCCCGAGAAGGTCTGGCTGGACGACCAGCGCTACACCGGCGACCGTGACCTGGAGAGCCCGCTCGGCGCCGTCCAGATGGGCCTCATCTACGTCAACCCCGAGGGCCCCAACGGCAACCCGGACCCGATCGCCGCGGCCCGCGACATCCGTGAGACCTTCCGTCGCATGGCGATGAACGACGAGGAGACCGTCGCCCTCATCGCCGGCGGCCACACCTTCGGCAAGACCCACGGCGCCGGCCCCGCGGAGAACGTGGGCGCCGACCCCGAGGGCGCGCCGATCGAGCAGCAGGGCCTCGGCTGGAAGAGCACCTACGGCACCGGCAAGGGCGGGGACGCGATCACCAGCGGCCTCGAGGTCACCTGGACCACCAAGCCCACCCAGTGGAGCAACGACTTCTTCGACATCCTCTTCGGCTACGAGTGGGAGCTGACCCAGAGCCCCGCCGGCGCCAACCAGTGGGTGGCCAAGGACGCCGAGGCGATCATCCCGGACGCGCACGACGCGTCGAAGAAGAAGCTCCCGACGATGCTCACCACCGACCTCTCGCTGCGCTTCGACCCGATCTACGAGCCCATCTCCCGCCGGTTCCACGAGAACCCCGCGGAGTTCGCGGACGCCTTCGCCCGCGCCTGGTACAAGCTGACCCACCGTGACATGGGCCCGAAGTCCCTCTACCTCGGCCCGGAGGTCCCGGCGGAGACCCTGCTGTGGCAGGACCCGCTGCCGGCGGCCGAGGGCGAGGTCATCGACGCCGCCGACGTCACGGCCCTCAAGGCCAAGCTCCTCGACTCGGGCCTGACGGTCTCGCAGCTGGTCTCCACCGCCTGGGCGTCGGCCTCGACGTACCGCGGCAGCGACAAGCGCGGCGGTGCCAACGGCGCCCGGATCCGCCTGGAGCCGCAGCGCGGCTGGGAGGCCAACGACCCCGACGAGCTGGCCCAGGTGCTGCGCGTCCTGGAGGGCGTCCAGCAGGAGTTCAACTCCGGTGCCAAGAAGGTCTCCCTCGCCGACCTGATCGTCCTCGGCGGTGCCGCCGCCGTGGAGAAGGCCGCCAAGGCCGCCGGCGTGGACATCGAGGTGCCCTTCACCGCGGGCCGGGTCGACGCGACCGACGAGCACACGGACGCCGAGTCCTTCGCGGCCCTGGAGCCGACGGCCGACGGCTTCCGCAACTACCTCGGCAAGGGCAACCGCCTGCCGGCCGAGTACCTGCTCCTCGACCGCGCCAACCTGCTCGGTCTCAGCGCCCCCGAGCTGACCGTCCTGGTCGGCGGTCTGCGCGTGCTCGGCGCCAACCAGGGCGGGTCGAAGCACGGTGTCCTCACCGAGACCCCGGGCGTGCTGACCAACGACTTCTTCGCCAACCTGCTCGACTACGGCACGGAGTGGAAGTCGACCTCCGAGGACCAGACCACCTTCGAGGGCCGCGACCTGGCCACCGGCGCGGTCAAGTGGACCGGCACCCGTGCCGACCTGGTCTTCGGCTCCAACTCCGAGCTGCGCGCGGTCGCCGAGGTCTACGCGAGCGACGACGCCAAGGAGAAGTTCGTGAAGGACTTCGTCGCCGCCTGGGCGAAGGTCGCCGACGCGGACCGGTTCGACCTGATCTGATCCCGGCTAAACCCGGTGCCCGACGCCCGGGCCGGCCACACTGGCCGGTCCGGGCGTCTTCGCGTGCGGCTGCCTGGTCCACGCGGGTGCGGCCGCACGGCCGACGCGGTCGGCTTTACCGTCCGCCTACGCGGGTTTACCTGCCAACTCCCCGTAGTTTGCTGCACATCAGCGGTTCTTTACCCCACCATGACCTCGACTCCCGTTGTTCACGTGACCTTCGCAGACTCTGCACGTCCCGGAGTCACCCCCCGTCCCGACCGCCCGCGGGAGTTCGCGCATGAGCCACGGTCACAGCCACGAGCACGGTCATCACCACCATCACCACACGGACGCCGACGCCTCGTCGCTGCCGCCCGCTCTCGATCTGTCGGTCCCCGACGAGGAGCTGACGCCCGGTCAGCTCTCCCGCCGTTCGATGCTGCGCCGCACCGGTCTGCTCGGTGCGGGCCTCGCGGCCGGCAGTGTCCTCGCCGGCGCGGGTCAGGCCGCCGCCTCGGTCTCCTCCTCCCACTCCCAGAGCGGCCGCTCCGGCGGCTTCCTGTGGCTGGCCGGTGACCACCACATCCACACCCAGTACAGCTCGGACGCCAAGTACCGGGTCGTCGACCACGTCCGGCAGGGGAACGCGAACGGCCTGGACTGGATGGTCATCACCGACCACGGCAGCGAGGCGCACGCCAAGATCGGTGTAGAGAAGGTCAACCCGGACATCGTCGCCACCCGTGAGGAGATCGACGACACCCTGGTCTTCCAGGGCCTGGAGTGGAACATCCCGGCCGCCGAGCACGGCACGGTCTTCGTCCACCCCGGCAAGAACGAGGTCGCCGTCCTCAAGGAGTTCGAGAACTCCTTCGACGGCTCGGTGAAGGGCGCCTCCGCGGGCACCCCCGCCAACGAGGCGCTGGCCATCTCCGGCCTCAACTTCCTCGCCGAGCAGGTGCAGCGCCGCAAGGTCAAGGACGCGCTGTTCCTCGCCAACCACCCGGCGCGCAAGGGCATCGACTCCCCGCACGAGATCCGCGCCTGGCGTGACGCCCAGCCGTCGATCGCCGTCGGCTTCGAGGGCGCCCCCGGCCACCAGGCCGGCGGCCTGCCCAAGCCGAACGGCCCCGGCGGCGCGCGTGGCATCTACGACGGCAGCCCGAGCGCCGACTCCTTCGCCGGGTACCCGCTGGAGAGCTACCGCACCTGGGGCGGCTTCGACTGGATGACCGCCACCGTCGGCGGACTGTGGGACAGCCTGCTCGCCGAGGGCAAGCCGTGGTGGATCACCGCCAACTCCGACTCCCACAACGTGTACGCCGACGCCGCCGTCCGCGGTCCGAACAGCGACTTCAACGCCAACGGCCGGTACAACGACCCGGTCTACGGCGGTGCCATCAGCCTCACCGACACCGACTTCTGGCCCGGCCAGTACTCGCGCACCCACGTCGGCGCCTCCTCCTTCTCCTACAAGGCGGTCATGGACGGCATCCGGGCCGGCCGTGTCTGGGTCGACCACGGCGGCCTGATCAGCGGCCTCAACGCCCAGCTGCGCTCCGGCTCCCGCGAGGTGACCCTGGGCGGGGTGCTCCAGGTCCGCAAGGGCAGCAAGGTCGACCTGGTCATCGAGATCAGCCTCGCCAACGGCCCCAACTGGTCCCAGTTCGTGCCCGCCCTGGCCCGTGTCGACGTCATCCAGGGCGATGTCACCGGCGCGGTCTCCGACAAGGACACGTTCGCCACGCCCGCCACCAAGGTCGTGAAGTCCTTCGAGGTCAACAAGTCGACCGGCTCGGTCAAGCTGACGTACTCCCTCGGCCGCCTCGACAAGCCGGTCTACGTCCGGCTGCGCGGCAGCGACGGCAACCGCTCGGCGGTCGGCATCCACGGTGCCGCCGTGGACCCGGCGGGCCCGGCCATCGACGTCCTGGGCGACGCCGACCCGTGGAAGGACCTGTGGTTCTACTCCAACCCGATGTGGGTCCTGCCCGCATGACGCTCCCGCACCACGCCGCCGGCGTGCCCCCCGGCCACGGGGGGGGAGCCCCGAACGCCCCGCCGCCCGCGGACAGCCCCAAGAACGCAGACAAAGGGGGGCGGCGGGCGCGA